>CAITEM010000547.1 GCA_903891395.1 uncultured Hyphomicrobiales bacterium
GATCGGCTATGGCATGTCCGGAGACGCCCACCACATCACCGCTCCCGCCGCCGACGGTGACGGCGCGTTCCGTTGCATGTCGATGGCGATCAAGCGCGCCGGCATCTCGCCGGCCGAGATCGACTACATCAACGCCCACGGCACGTCGACGCCGCTCGGCGACGAGATCGAGCTCGGCGCGGTGCAGAAGCTGGTCGGCAACGCCGCCGGCCGCATCTCGATGTCATCGACCAAGTCCTGCGTCGGCCATCTGCTCGGCGCCGCCGGTGCGGTCGAGGCGATCTTCTCGATCCTGGCGATCCGCGACGGAATCGCGCCGCCGACCATCAATCTCGACAATCCGTCGGTGGAAACGCCGATCGATCTGGTGCCGCACAAGGCGCGCGAACGCGATATCGACATCGCGCTGTCCAATTCCTTCGGCTTCGGCGGCACCAATGCGTCGCTGATCTTCCGCCGCTACGCCGAATAAGGCCGCTGCTGGCGCGGCTTTCCGCCGCCCCAGCTTTCGCCATATTTCTCCCTAACCTGCGAAAACTTCTGGTAATTTCTGATTCTCGGGTGCCGCAGTGGCTGGCCAAGCGATGGAGTGTGCTTAAGTGAGTTCGCCTGAGCTGACCGCGGGAGCCTGCGTTTGAATTCGATGCCGCCACCCAATGGCCGTCCGCCCTTCAACAACGGGCCGGCCCCCGTGCCGCAGCCGCCGCTCGCCAACAAACTGCCGCGCAGCGCGCGCGCCGCGCTCGAGCCGGAACGGGTGCCGCCGCCGCGCATGCGCTCCAAGAAGGTGCGCCACCCGCTGGTGATGGTGGGCAACGCCATTTTCACCGCGCTGGTCATCGTCTCAGTCGCGGTCGGCGCCACGCTGTTCATCGGCAAGCAGCGCTTCGAAGCGCCGGGTCCGCTGCCGGAGGACAAGGTCGTCAACATTCCGCGCGGCCTCGGCGTCAAGGACATCGCCGACGTCCTGCAGCGCGAAGGCGTCATCGACCAGCCTTGGGTGTTCATGGGCGGCGTCTTCGTGCTCAAGGCCAAGGGCGAACTCAAATTCGGCGAGTATCAGTTCACCAAGAACGCCAGCCTTGCCGACGTCATCGAGACCATGATCGAGAACAAGGTGGTGCAGCACGCCTTCACGGTAGCGGAGGGGCTGACCTCGGAACAGATCGTGGCGCGGCTGTTGGAGAACACCGCGCTGGCCGGGCAGATCAGGGACATTCCGCGCGAAGGCACGTTGTTGCCGGAGACTTACCGCTTCACGCTCGGTATGGCGCGCGACCAGATCGTGCAGCGCATGCAGCAGGCCAACAAACGCATCGTGCAGGAAGTCTGGGAGCATCGCGCGTCCGACCTGCCGTACAAGACGCCGGAACAACTGGTGACGATGGCGTCCATCGTCGAGAAGGAAACCGGCAAGCCGGAAGAGCGCTCGCGCGTCGCCGCCGTCTTCATCAACCGCCTCAAGAGCTAGATGCGGCTGCAGTCGGACCCGACCATCATCTACGGCCTGACCGGCGGCAAAGGCGCGCTCGGCCGGCCGATCTTGCGCAGCGAGATCGATCAGGCGACGCCGTACAACACGTACGTTATCGACGGTCTGCCGCCGGGCCCGATCGCCAATCCGGGCCGCGCCTCGCTCGAGGCCGCCGCCAATCCGGCGCGCACCAAGGAACTCTATTTCGTCGCCGACGGCACCGGCGGTCACGCCTTCGCCGACAGCTATGCCGAGCATCAGAAGAACGTGACGCGGTTGCGCGCCTTCGAACACGGCACGGCGCCGCCGCCCGATCCGGCGCCCGCTGCTGCTGCCGCGCCCAAGACCGGCGCCGCCAAACGCTGAGGGCGGTCTTGTGACGGCGCAAGGCCGCCGCTAAGGTCGC
>CAITEM010000548.1 GCA_903891395.1 uncultured Hyphomicrobiales bacterium
CCCGAAGAACGCCGACGCCGTCGCCGAGGCGGCGCTCATCACCGGGCACAACAAAGAGGTCAACAAGCTGGCGCTCAAGGAATTCCTCGCCGTCGATTTCTGGGCGACCAAGGACGACGGCCTGCCGCGCAACAAGCTCGAGGCCACCGCCGCGCTGATGAAGAAAATCGGCGGCATCAACCCGGATAAGGAGGCGGTAAGCTACGACAACTTCGTCGACGGCAGCGTCTGGAAAGACGCCAATGCGATGGTGAAGTGATTCCCGGGGCGAACTCGGAATCCAGAGCCAAGTTCTATCCGCGTGACTGGATTCCGGGTTCGCGCTTTCAGCGCGCCCCGGAATGACGACAAGTAAAGGTCTCATTCGTGCCCACCGCTTACCTCCGCCGCCACGCACCGTTCTGGCTCAGCATTTTTGCAGGGCTCGCACTCTGGGAAGTGGCGGGCCGCAGCGCCAGCGCGGCCTTCATGGTGCCGTTCTCGACCACGCTGGTGCGGCTGTGGCAACTGATCGTCAGCGGCGGCTTCTTCACGGCGCTGCTCGATTCCGCCGAATTGTTCGTGACCGGCTTCGTGCTGGCGGTCGCCGTCGGTCTGCCGCTCGGCATGCTGCTGGCGCGCGTGCGCCTTCTGCGCGTCGGCGTCGAGCCCTACATCATGACCCTGTACGCCACGCCGATGGTGGCGCTGATCCCGTTCATTCTGTCGATGATGGGTTTTGGCTTCGCGCCCAAAGTCCTGGTGGTGTTTCTGTTCTCGGTGTTTCCGGTGCTCTACAACACCGTCGAGGGCGCGCGCAGCATCCGCCCCGAGTTGATCGAGGTGGCGAAGTCGTTCCGTTCCAGTGAATGGGCGCTGTGGCGCGAGGTCATGCTGCCGTACACAGTGCCCTACACCATGACCGGCGTGCGCCAGGCCATCGGCCGCGCGCTGGTCGGTATGATCGCCGCCGAATTCTTTCTGTCGTCGACCGGCCTCGGCCAGCTCATCATGGGCGCGTCGCAGAATTTCGACACCGGCGGCGTGTTCGCCTCCATCCTCATCATCGGCCTGATCGGCGTCGGCCTGATGCGGGCCGGGTTGATGATCGAACAGCACTTCGCGCGCTGGAGGCAGTAAATGACCGATACTGCCGTTCGCGTCACGGCTCCCGCGCCCGTCGCCCGCAAAAACTGGAAACTCGCCGACAGTGCCTTCGTGCCGCGCCTGATCTGCGGCGTCGTCATTCTGCTGATCTGGGAAGTCGCCGTGCGGGCGCTGGCGCCGGCTTACGTCGCCAAGCCGACCACCGTCGCGCTCGCCATTCCGAAGGTGCTGACCGATCCCGTGTTTCTCAAGGCCACCGGCGAAACGCTGGCGGCAGTGGCCGAGGGCCTCGGCATCACGCTGGTTTTCGGCACGATCATCGGTCTGTGGATGGGGCGCAGCCTGACATTTGACCGCGCCATCCGCCATTACATCAACGGCTTTAACGCCATACCGATGATTGTGGTGCTGCCGCTATTCTCGCTGTGGTTCGGCTATTCGACCTATACGCGGATCGCCACCATCATTTTCGCCGCGATCTTCGCCATCATCATGAATGTCGCCGACGGCGCCCGCGCGGTGCCGCGCGAATATCTCGAAGTGTCGCGCGCCTTTCGCGCCAGCCGCCTCAGCGTGCTGTTCGGCGTCGTGCTGCCGGCGTCGCTGCCCTATCTCCTCGCCGGCGTCCGGCTCGCCGCCGGCCGCGCGCTGATCGGCGCGGTGGTGGCGGAGTTCTTCCTCTCCATCGGCGGCGTCGGCTATTACATTCTTTACAATTCGCGCTCCTATCATCACAACGAGGCCTTCGTCGGCGTCTTGCTGCTCGCCGGTTTCGGCGTCGGTTTCGAATTGCTGGTGAACTGGAGCATCCGCCGCTTCATGCCGTGGTACCGCCGCGGCGATAAAAGCTAATGCAGTCCCACCACCGTCATTCCGGGACATCGCGCAGCGATGGACCCGGAATCCAGAGCCAGGTAACAAGTTTCTGGATTCCGGGTTCGCGCTGACGCGCGCGCCGGAATGACGAATAGAAAAGGAAGTCTCATGTCATCCGATCCCTTGCTGAAGGCTGCGGTTTCTCATTGGGGCGCCCGCATGGTCGCCAATGGCGTCGCGCTCACCGATTTCGAGGACATCACGAAGTCGCTGACCAGCTACGACGACTGGTGCAAGGCGTGGTCGGCGCGCGGCGCGCTGCACGAGCAGATCGGCCGCGAGGCGCTGGCGTCGAAGCATTTTCTCACCGCCGGCGAATGCCTGCAACGCGCCGCGGTCTATTACCATTTCGGTTCGTTCTTGTTCGCGCATGATCCGGTACAGATGAAGGCTGCGCACAAGAAGCAGGTTGAATGCCGCCAGTTGGCGCTGCCGCATCTCGCCCCCGCCGGCGAACGCGTCGAAATCCCTTACGAGGGCAAGACGCTGCCCGGCATCCTGCGCAAGCCGGCCGGCATCACGAAGCCACCGGTGGTGGTGATGGCGGTCGGCCTCGACTCGACCAAGGAAGAAACCGACGCCTATGAGCAGCCGTTCCTGGCGCGCGGCATGGCGACGCTGGTGTTCGAGGGCCCCGGCCAGGGCGAGTCGCAATACGACATCCCGATCCGCGGCGACTTCGAAGTGCCGGTCAAGGCCGTCATCGACTATGTCGAGACCCGCAACGACCTCGACACCAAACGTATCGGCATGTGGGGCGTCAGCCTCGGCGGCTATTACGCGCCGCGCGCCACCGCCTTCGAGAAGCGCATCAAGGCCTGCATCGCGCTCGGCGGCCCGTTCGACTTCGGCGCGGCCTTCGACGGCCTGCCCGACCTGACGCGCGAGACCTTCCGCATCCGCAGCCACTCCAAGACCGTCGAGGACGCTCGCAAGGTCGCGCAGACGCTGACGCTGGTTGGCGTCGCCGAGAAAATCACCGTACCGACTTTTATCGTCAACGGCCGGCAGGACCGCGTCGTACCGCCGGCCGATGCCGAACGACTGGCGCGCGAGGTCAAAGGCCCCGTCGTGCTGATGATGATCGAAGACGGCAACCACATCGCCAACAACCGCGCCTACCGCTGGCGGTCGCAGAGCGCGGACTGGATGAAGGAGCAGTTGGGGTAAATGTCATGCCCGCCCCGCGCACGGGCAGGCTACGGCGGGCGACCAACACTGTCATGCCCGCGAAGGCGGGCATCCAGTAATCACTGCCGTTGAGATAAGCCGGCCGACGGGCGTGTACTGGATTCCCGCCTGCGCGGGGACGACGACCTGGATTAACCTTTGGCAATCCGCTTATAGAGGTCATCCCAATTCGGGTTATCCTCTTCAATCAACCTAATCTTCCAATTCCTATTCCACTTCTTCATCTGCTTTTCACGAGTGATGGCGGCTTCGATATCGGAATGAACCTCGTAGTAGACGAGCCGAGTCACGCCGTATTGTTTGGTGAAGCCCTCGACGAATTTCTCACGGTGCTGGTAGACGCGACGGACGAGGTTGTTGGTCACGCCAATATAGAGCGTGCCACCGATTTTACTGGCGAGGATGTAGACGTAGTATTGTTTCGCACCGTGCATCTTCCGACGCGCCTGCGATTACTGGATGCCCGCCTTCGCGGGCATGACAACTCACTTCTTCTTCAACGCCACGATCATGTCGAGCTCGATGCGCGCGCCGGGCGACGACAACTGATTGATGCACACCGTGGTCGAGGCCGGCCGCCAGTCGCCGAAATATTTCGCCATGGTGGCGTGCATGGCGTCGGCCTCGCGGAAGTCGGTGAGATATTTCGTCACCTTGACGACGTCGCGCCAGGTCGCGCCGCTGTGATCGAGGATCGACTTGATCGCTTCCATGGCATTCGTCGTCTGCGCCTCGATGCTGTGCGGGTGAACGTGCTCCGCATCGACATGCGGGTGCTTGTGGTAGAGCGGCGATGCCGTCGCGCCCGACAGGAACATCAGGTCGCAGGCACCGACGATATGCACCGCCGGGGCGTAAGGCATGGTGTGCGCCTCTTCGGGCTTCGGGTGCACCGGCTCCAGTTTGAAGCCTCGCTGATCTGGACTGACGTTCATGGAAAAGGCTCCCGGCCGCTTGCGTTGTCA
>CAITEM010000549.1 GCA_903891395.1 uncultured Hyphomicrobiales bacterium
CCGAGCAGGGCGTCTCCGTGCTGGTGCTCGAGCGTGGCCCGGAAGATGAGTCCGGCGGCAACAGCCGCTTCACGGCCGGCGCGTTCCGCTGCGTCTATGACGGCGTCGACGATCTGCGCACCTTGATGCCCGATTTGACCGACGAGGAAGTGTCGAAGTCGGATTTCGGCACCTACACCGAAGAAAAGTTCTTCGACGACATGGGCCGCATCACCGAATACCGCACCGACCCCGATCTTTGCGAAATCCTGATCAAGAAGAGCAAAGAGACGATGCGCTGGATGCGCGACAAGGGCGTGCGCTTCATGCCGATCTGGGGCCGTCAGGCTTACAAGATCAACGGCATGTTCAAGTTCTGGGGCGGCCTCACGGTTGAATCCGTCGGCGGCGGCCCGGGCCTCGTTGATGCGCTGACCAAGATCGCGCTCAAGAACAACATCGCCATCGCGTACGGCGCACGCGCCTTCGAGCTGATCGCCGACGATGACGGCGTGCACGGCGTCAAGGTCAAGCATCAGGGCAAGACCCACGTCGTCAATTCCAAGTGCGTCGTGCTCGGCTCGGGCGGCTTCCAGGCCGACGCCGAAATGCGCACGCGCTATCTCGGCCCCGGCTGGGAAATGGCGAAGATCCGCGGCACGCGCTTCAACACCGGCGACGGCATCAAGATGGCGCTGGCGATCGGCGCACAGCCGACCGGCAACTGGTCGGGCGGCCACGCGGTGGCGTGGGACCGTAACGCGCCGGAAACCGGCGACCTCACGGTCGGTGACAACTTCCAGAAGCATTCATATCCGTGGGGCATCATGATCAATGCCAACGGCGAGCGCTTCCTCGACGAAGGCTCCGACTTCCGCAACTACACCTACGCCAAGAACGGCCGCATCATTCTCCAGCAGCCCAAGCAGTTCGCCTACCAGATCTTCGACAACAAGATCATCCCGATGCTGCGCGACGAATATCGCATCAAGCGGGTGACGAAGGTTCGCGCCAACACGCTCGAGGAACTCTGCGACAAGCTCGAGGACGTCGATGGCAAGAAGGCGCTGGCGACGATCAAGGAATACAACAAGGCTGTCATGACCGACGTGCCGTTCGATCCGAACGTCAAGGACGGCCGTGGCACCAAGGGCCTCACCATTCCGAAGTCGAACTGGGCCAACACGGTCGATGAAGGACCGTTCGAGGCCTACGCCGTCACTTGCGGTCTGACCTTCACCTTCGGTGGTCTCAAGATCGACACCAGCGCGCGCGTGCAAGATTCCGATGGCGCCGCGATCCCCGGCCTGTTTGCCGCGGGTGAGCTGGTTGGTGGCATCTTCTGGTTCAACTATCCGGGCGGCACCGGTCTGATGAACGGCGCCGTGTACGGCAAGATCGCCGGCACCTCGGCCGGCGAACGCGCCAAGCAACTGCCGTAAATGACTTCCGCCCCCACCTACGACGTTATTGTCGTCGGTGGCGGCGGCAGCGGCCTTGCCGCCGCGATCGAGGCCCGCGCGGCCGGGCGCGACGTGCTGCTGCTTGAGAAAAATCCGGCGCTCGGTGGTTCGACGGCATGGTCCGTGGGCTCGGTGACCGCGACGCAGACGCCGCATCAGGCGCGCAAGGGCGTCGACGACAATCCCAACGATCATTGGCGCGACATGGCCGGCTTCAACGGCGATCTCGACGCGCGCGACAATCCCGGCCTGCGCCGTGTGCTCGCCGACGCCATGCCGGACACATTCCGCTGGCTGCTCTCGCACGGCATCCGTTTCTATGGCCCGATGCCGGAGCCGCCGCACCAGAAGCCGCGGATGCACAACGTGCTACCGAATTCGCGCTCCTTCATCACGCATCTTGAAAAAGCCGCGCGCCGCGCCGGCGTGACCATTCAATGCGACGCGCGCGCCAAGGCGCTGGTACGCGAGGCTGGCCGCGTCACGGCGGTCGATTGCGACACGCCGGACGGCGTACACCGCTTTTATGCGCGCGGCGGCATCGTGTTGGCGACCGGCGACTTCACCAGCGATCCCGAACTTAAAGCGCAGTGGATGGGGCCGCAGGAAGCCAAGATCGATGGTGTTAACGTCACCGCGACCGGTGACGGCCAGAAGCTCGCATTGGCTCTTGGCGGCCGCATCATCAATGGCGACCTGGCGCTCGGTCCAGAATTGCGTTTCGTGCCGCCACAGAAACGCAATTGGCTTTTGAACCTGCCGCCGTGGCCGCTGCTCGCCAATCTGATGGCCTGGTCGCTCGACCATATGCCGCCGGCATTGCTGCGGCACTTCGTCATGAGCTTCGTCACGACGGCATTGGCGCCGTCACCCGATCTGTTTTCGGAAGGCGCCATCCTCATCAACAAACGCGGCGAACAATTTACCGACGAACTCGACAGACCTGCTTTTGCTTTGCCGGATCAGCCGGACAAGGCCGGCTACATTCTGCTCGATAGGCGCATGGCGGATTCGTTTTCCGGCTGGCCGCACTTCGTCTCGACGGCGCCGGGCGTGGCTTACGCCTATGTCGAGGACTATCGCCGCAACCGGCCCGATGTATTCAAGGCGGGCGCCACGCTTGATGAACTTGCCGCCAAACTCGCGATGCCGGCGGCGGCGCTGGCCGCGACCGTGCAGGCGCACAACGCCAAGGCGGGAAACCGGCCAACGCTCGGCGACGGGCCCTACATCGCGCTCGGTCCGGTGCGCGCGGTGTTCGTGCATGCCGAAGGGGGGCTGGCGGTCGATCACGAGCATCGGGTGCTGGGCGAAAGCGATCGGCCGATTACCGGGCTCTATGCGGCGGGCTCGACCGGGCAGGGCGGCCTGCTGCTCAAGGGCCACGGCCATCATCTCGGCTGGGCCTTTGCCTCCGGCCGCCGCGCCGGGCGCAATGCAGCGATGAATATCGCGTAGAGCTCTACCCGCTCCTGTTGGTTGCGCGGCCTCCGATTTGGGCTATTGAAGGCCGGGCGAACAAAAAAATCCCTGCGGAGGAAACCTATGTTGCGCACGATTTCAGTCTCGATCGCCGTTCTATTGGCCGCCGTTTCGATGGCGCAGTCGCAGGACGCGCAGCATTATCCTGATCGTCCGGTGCGCGTGATCGTCGGCTATGCCGCCGGCAGCGGCCCGGATATTCACGCGCGCACTGTGGCGGCGCAGCTCAGCGTCGATCTGGGCAAAAACTTCTTCGTCGAAAACCGCCTCGGCGCCAACGGCACGCTGGCCACACGAACGGTGGTGACGGCAGATCCCGACGGCTACACGATTTTGTTCACGTCGAACGGCATCGCGCCGACGCCCTTTATCTACAAGAGCCTCGGCTACGACGTGCTCACCGATCTCAAGCCGATCTCGACTCAGGGCGTGCTCGACGGCCTGTTCATTCTGGTCGATTCCAAGTCCGAGATCAAAACGCTGCAGCAGTTCATCGACCACGCCAAGAAAGAGCGCGTGCTCTATGGCTCGCCCGGCGTCGGCAACGGCTTGCATCTGGCGACCGAGCTGTTCAGCAAGGCGGCCGGCATCAAGATGCAGCACGTACCCTATAAGGGGACGTCGGAAGTCATGACCGGCATGCTCGGCGGCAGCATCGAAGTGATGTTCGTGACGCCGCCGTCGGTGATGGGGCTGTTGAAGGACGGCCGCGTGCGCGCGCTCGCCTTCACCGGCACCAAGCCGTTCCCTGCGTTCCCGGACGTGCCGCTGGCCAAGGACATCGTGCCGGGCTTCGAGCCGATCGGCTCCTGGGGCATTTTCTTGGCGCCGGGCAAGACGCCGGACGCCATCGTCGACAAACTCAACAAGGCGATCCAGGCCGCGCTGAAGAGCCCGAAGGTGTCCGAGGTAATGCTGCGCGACGGCTATATTCCAGATGGCCGCTCGCCGGACGAAACCGCCGTGTTCTTCCGCAAGGAAATCGCGGCGACTGGCGATGCGGTGAAGGCCGCGGGGATCGAACCGCAGTAAACGCTTGCTCCGGACGCGTCGCGGCATGAAATGCTGCGACGCAGATCCGGGGCTTTAGCAAATTCGGAATGCGAGACGATCCCGGGTCTGCGGCGCATTATAAAGAACGCTACGCTGCGTCCGGAAAAGGATCAGCCCACTGCGGTGAGCGGCTTGCCGGAGGCTGTGACCGGCTTGGCGCTGACTAGCACGAAGGCGATGACACAAGGCTCGGTGCCCTTGTTGATCCAGTTGTGGATGGTGCCGCGCTGCACCAGCACGTCGCCGGCGCTGAGCTTGGCGACAACGCCGTCGTCCAATTCCATCTCGATGGCGCCGGAGATGACGACCGCGTAATCGATCGAGTCGGTGCGGTGGTTGCGCGGCGTGACGCCCGGGCTGTAATACACGATGCGGAACACGGTGCCGCCTTCGACCGTGGTCTTGAACGAGGCGGTGGTCGGGTCGTTGAAACCGTCATTGTCGACCGGGAAACCCTTGGTCGACCACACCACGCAGGACTCCGCGCCGGGACGGTTGGAAATCACGTTCTTGGCGATCTCGTCGACTTCGACCTTGGCGCGGCCCTTGGCATCGTGACCGGTGACGACGCGGCGAATTTTCAAGTCCATGGCAGTGTCCTTCCCTGACTAAAAATCTTGTTTGCAGTCTTATTTGGCTTCGGCGCGCTTGAGGAAGTCGGCGAAGATTTTCACCAGCTTCGGTTCGGCGTCGCGCCATTCCTTGCGGTCCCAATCGTGCTTTAGATTGGCGTCGTCGCGCTTCTCGACGACATCGTCATGCAGCTCACTATTGGGAATGAGCTTGTGCGCCTTGCGTGCGGTGACCGGCGTGTGGATGACGTCGTTGCCGGCGATGAGGCAGACGGGTGATTTGATGGCGTTGAGTTGCGCCTCGGTGGCGCCGACGATCGGCAGTTCGGCCGCCGTCAGGAACGCGCCGCGCCAGGTTTCCATGACCTTGATGAAGTCGTCGACCTTGACCGACAGGATGCGTTCCTTGTTTTCCGGCCGCGCCTTTATGCATTCGGCGAAATGTTCGCTGTCGGCAACGGCTTTCATGCCGCCTTCCTTGGCGAGCTTGATGTACTGGCCATAGTAATTTTCCGCCAAGCGATCGACCGCCTCCTGGCCGCCGGTCACGCGCCAGAGCAGCATGCCGCGCAGCGCGTCCGGGTGCCGGATCGCGAACAGGATGGCGAGCCGCGCGCCGGCCGACGAGCCGCCGACGTAAAGCGGAGCGGCGTTGAGCTGCTTGGCGAGGTCGTAGAGATCGTCGGCCCAGATTTCGTGCTCGGAGCCCGAGCCGTCGAAGGCGCAGTCGGACGCGCCGCAGTTGCGGCGGTCATGCAGCAGCACGCGGTAGCCGTTGGCGGCGATCGCCTTCGACAGGTCGACCAGTTCGGCATAGGGGCGGCGGCTGCCCGGCGTCAGCGCGATGAACGGGCCGGACGTGCCGACGATCTCGTAATTGATATGAACTCCGCGGACCACGGCGACCGGCATGTGTGTTTCCCTATTTCCCGACTTTGGCGTTTCTTGGCTGGCAGACTTTTGCAACAGCGCAAGCCGTCCGGCAAGCAACCGGGGCGCGCTGGGTCTATGCGAATTTGTCGAGGCTTATGGGCGTTTTTTGGCCGCCAGGCGCTTGTCGATGCGGGCCATGTCGACCACCATGCGTTCGTGGGTGCCGTTGCCGATTTCCTCGATCTCGTCGCGCGCGGTGACGTTGAATTCGATGCGGCGGCCGTCGACCTTGGTGACCACGGCCTCAGCGGTGACGCGATGACCCACGGGGGTTGCCGCGAGGTGGCGCACATTCACGACCGTCCCGACGCAGCTTTCGCCCGGATCGAGATAATCGCGCACGGCGTTGAGCGCGGCATTCTCCATCGCCGTGATCATCATCGGCGTGGCGAACACCTGCGGCAGGCTGATGTCCTTGAACTGGTTGGCGAGGTGTGCCGGCATCACCTTCAAGGAGTAACTGCCTTTGGCCCCGACCGGTATCTCTCGCATTCAATCAGTTCCCCGCTGGCCGAATATGATTGATCGCGGGCGCGAGGATTACCAGCAGTATTCCGGCAACGCCGATCGGCAAAAAGGCGAAAGCAGCGATGCCGCTGAGGTCCCAGAGAACGCCGCTGATAACGGGCACGATCACGGCGCAGCTGTAGCTGATGGTGAACATCGCCGCGGTGGTGCGATGCACGTCGTCCGGCGGGCTCAGGAGTGGCGGCAGCGCCAGCGCCAGAATGAGGATCGCGGCCCCGGCAAAGCCCTGCACCGCCGCCGCAACGACGATCCAGACGCCGCTGCAATAGACGATGCCGAGAGTCGCCAGCCCGCAGAGTAGGCCGCATCCGACATAGGGCCAGGCCTTGCGCTCGAGCCGTCCTGCCACGGCAAGGAGAATGAACGAGGCCGGCAACTGGCCGACATTGAGCGCCGTCAGGCTGGCGCTGATCCATTAGCCCTGACCGTTGCTGCGCAGATAGTCCGGAATGAAGGCGTTGGTCGCGAAATAGGTGGCGTTAACGGTGCCGAGCATGAGGCCAAGTCGCCAGATCAGCGGGCTGTTCCAGTCCGGCCACCAGCGGCGGCGTACGACGGTGCTACCCGCCGGGGCGCGGGGCCCGGCGAACAGGATGACGACAGCGATAATCGCGACCGGAACACTCCAGACGACGAAGCCCCCTTGCCAGCTACCATGAACCATCGGCAGTACCAGCATCAGCGTCAAAGCGACGGGCAGAATTTCGCCGATCAGTAAACCGTTGGTGTAGACTGCGGTGGCAAAGCCGATGCGGTCCGGTACCCAGGCGCGCACAGCGGACGGCATCGTCACCTGCATGATGGCAACGCCGGCGCCCATGGCGATGGTCATAGCGTAAAGCCAGCCAACGTCCGGCAAGGCGCCGCGTAGCGCACCACAGAGTGCGTTGAGGACGAGACCCGTCACCAGTGCGGCGCGCACGCCGAGCCGCGCGATCAGCAACGATCCCGGCACTGCGGCGAGTGCGAGCAGCATCGACGGCAGGCCGGTAAGAATACCGACCTGGGTCGCGCTCAGCTTCAAATCGTCGTGGATCAGCGGAATGACAGGCGGTACCGCCAAAATGGTCAGGCGCAATGCATTGCCCGCTAACCACAACAACAGAAGCGCGCTCAGCACGCGGGCCTGCGAAGAGGCGCCGTTGGGTATTTCGGTCATGAGTCCCGGCATTAATCGAGAGGAAGCGAAATTTAGAGCTTTGCGGGCGCGGAATACCATAAACTGCAGCGGCACGCACGGGCGGTTCGGGAATGGTGGACAAGCAGGCTTCAAGCGACGCGGCGCGGATTTACGCGATCGGCGATATTCACGGCCGGCTGGATCTGCTCGAGCGCGCCGTCGCGGCAATCGAGCGCGACATCGAGGAGTACGGCCCCGCGGTGCTGACCGTGACATTGGGCGACTATGTCGATCGCGGACCAGCGTCTTGTGGCGTGCTCGAACGGCTCGCGTCCAATCCGTTTCCGACGCCTTACGTCGGGCTCAAAGGCAACCATGAGGCCTTCATGCAAGCCTTTCTGGCCGATCCCGGCCTCGGGCCACAGTGGCGTCAGCTCGGCGGCCTTGAGACATTGCACTCCTACGGTATTTCCGTCGGCCGCTTCATGTTTGGCAGAAGCTATGCGGACGCGGCGAAGGAATTGCACGAAGCGATGCCGATGTCCCACGCCAGTTTTCTACAGTCGCTGAAAACCTCGCATAGCCACGGCCGGTATTTTTTGTGCCATGCCGGCGTACGGCCGGGCGTACCGCTCGACTGCCAGGACGAGCACGACCTGCTCTGGATCCGAAACGAGTTTCTCGACAGCGATCTGGATTTCGGCAAGATCGTGGTCCACGGCCATACGCCGGGCGGGCAGCCGGTGGTGAAGGCCAACCGTATCAACATCGACACCGCCGCTTTCGCGACGGGGAATCTGACCTGCGTGGCACTGGACGAGGATGGCCACCGCTTTCTCAACGTCTGAAAACGCGATGATCGCGTGCGCGGTGAAATCTAACGTGCTGTTTCAGACAGCATCGCGATTTGGCGGCGAACCAAGTCCAGCAACGAATCCTTGTTTCCGTCGAAGCGGATGCCGGGGATGTTGAACGCGGCGGCGGCTTCCATGTCGCCGTCGCGGTCGCCGATCAGAAAGCTGCGCGCAAGATCGATTGGCCACTCGCGTGCCGCCTGTTCGAGCATGCCGGTGCCAGGCTTGCGGCAGTCGCACGCGATGGCGAAGCCTTTGACCGTGCCTTCCGGATGGTGCGGGCAATGATAGAAGGCATCGATATGGGCGCCCTGCGCCCGCAGGCCTTCCTGCATGTGGGCGTGAAAAGCATGCAGGTCGCTCTCGGTGTACATGCCGCGCGCGATGCCCGACTGATTGGTGACCACGATCACGGTAAAGCCGGCCTCGTTCAATAGACGCACGGCCTGTTGCGCGCCGGCGACCCAATCGAGTTCGTGCGGCCGATAGGCATAGCCGTGATCGACGTTGAGCACGCCGTCGCGGTCCAGAAAGGCCGTCGGACGCTTGGCGGGGTCGTTGCGCAAACCTCGAACTCCATACTTCGTCGGGGGACGACGATCTGACTTATATAAGAGACAAAATGCCAGGCACAAACGCTGCCGGTTACCGCGCGGAAGGGCGCCGCGATCCGTTCAGTCGCGTTCGTGCGCCAGCGTCTCCGTTTCGGCAGCCTTGACCGAACTCCATTTGTAGCCGCTCGCCACCCAGACGATGCCGCCCACCGCGCCGATCGCCAAGGTCGCCAGACCGTAGAGGATCGACACGATCAGTCCGTCGCCCTCGGGCAGGCCGGCATAAGAGAAGGCCAGCACCATTGCGCTTTCGCGCAAGCCCCAGCCGGCGATCGACACGGGGATGGTTGAGATCAGCAGCACAGGCAACATCAAGAACAGCGCCTGCTCAAGATCGAGTGACGCATGTGCGGCGTGCCCGCCGCCCCAAGCGATCAGCACGGTCATGAGGTGCACGGTGAGCGCCGTCACGGCGACGCGGGCCCCGATGGGTGACGTGCACAGCTTCCAGGCGAGCCGCGAGGCGACGGCGAGATGGCGCGTCGGCCACCACCGCTCCATGATGGTCAGCTTTGGATGTCCAAGAGCGAGAAAGACGAATGCAGCAAACAGCGCGCCGAGACCGATCACGACCAAAGCCGCGCGCGGCACCGGATCGTCAATCAGTTGCAGCGTCCACGGCAGGCAGCCGGCGACCAGCAGCGCCAGCATGGCGACGCCGACGACACGGTCGATCAAAACCGAATAGATCGACGTCGGCCAGCCCGCTCCGCCGCGCGCCAACAGCCAGATGCGAACCGCATCACCGCCGACGGTGGACGGCAGCACCTGGCTGAAAAATTGGCCGATGAAAGAGTAACGCTGCGCCGTGACCGCAGAAAGTTTGGCGCCACATACGATCGCAATGTCGCGCCAGCGCATGGCGCCGACCGAGACCTGCGCGGCCGCCAACGCGATAATGAAGGCGATCCAGCGCCAATCGAGGTCGCCGAGGCGGTGGCCGAGGCTTTCGAGGTTGATCCTGCGCAGCGACAGGTACAACAGAGCCGCGGAAATCCCGGCCTTGAGTACGAAAGAAAGCAGACGTCGCATGACTGCGTGATCTCCGGTTTCCGACGGATACCGCCGTATGCGAACGCATTGGACTAAGCCATTATCCGAGGCGAATCCATGGCTGCGTGTGCCGCATGCGGGCGCGACAACGAGCGAGCCAAGTGCTGCAAAGCATTTGAGTGACGCCAACGCCTGCAATCCGCGAAATCCTTGCGCAACCTCTGACTTTAGGAAATGATTTATACAACCCGATTCGCGTTGATGCCGGTGTTATGCCTACGAAAAATATAATCATAAGAGCTGGTTATGGCCGAATACAAACATCCCCATTTTCTCAAGCAAAATAAAGAGGGGGCAATATTCGACAGCCTGCATAATCCGGGAGCGCTCACACCGATCTCTGGAATTTATCGTTGTCACGCCTGCGGACACGAATGTGTATCGATGCAGGATCATCCGTTGCCGCCGTCGGAACATCACGTTCATTCACGCCGGCAGCCGTTTCAATGGCGTTTGATCGTTGCGGCGACTTACGCTCAAGACGCGCATCCATAGGCACTTTATTAACGGCCCGCGCTTTATGATCCGACAAGCGGCGCGATGCCGTACCGGCCCTTTCCCGGCGGACGTAATGGGAAGATTCTTCACCGCCCGAATTCAAGCATGAAAATTCTCGTGACCGGCGGCGCCGGCTACATCGGAAGTCACGCCTGCAAGGCGCTCGCGGCGGCGGGCTTCGAACCCGTCACCTACGACAACCTGTCGCGCGGCAACCGCTGGGCGGTAAAATGGGGTCCGCTTGAGGTCGGCGATATCGGTGATACGGTTCGGTTGCGCGCGGTGCTCGATCAGCATCAGCCGATTGCGGTGATCCACTTCGCGGCCTTTGCCTATGTCGGCGAGTCGGTCGAAAATCCGAATCTCTATTATCAGAACAATGTCTGCGGCAGCGCCACGCTACTGCGCACAATCAGCGAGTGGAAGCCGATCCCGGTCGTATTCTCATCGACTTGCGCGACCTATGGCGTGCCGGATCAGGTGCCGATCCCGGAAGGTCATCCGCAGCGTCCGATCAATCCCTACGGCTTCACCAAATTGGTGGTCGAACGAATTCTTGCGGACCTCGATCGCGCATACGGTTTGCGTTCGGTCTCGCTGCGTTATTTCAATGCCGCCGGCGGCGATCCCGATGTTGACATTGGCGAGGCGCACGATCCGGAAACGCATTTGATCCCGCTGGTGCTGGCTGCCGCGCGCGACGGCACCGCGGTCACGGTGTTCGGCGACGATTACGACACCGAGGACGGCA
>CAITEM010000550.1 GCA_903891395.1 uncultured Hyphomicrobiales bacterium
GAGCTCGGCGCCGAGTTGATTGTCGTCCGACATGTCATAAACCCCTTTTCGTCATTCCGGGACGCGAGTGAAACGAGCGGACCCGGAATCCAGAGCTGGATTCCGGGTTCGCGGGCTGACGCCCGCGCCCCGGAATGACCGTTACCCTCTCAGCGACGCGAGATCGACCTTGCCGCCGTACAATTTGGTCAGCAGCGACAGCGCCGAGGCGCCGCGCCAGTCGTCCCAACCGCCGTGCTTGGCGTTGAGCGTGAACTTGTCTTCGATATCCTGGCGCGTCAGCGGCTCCTTGGCGCCGCCGCGGAAATGCGGCTGACGGTCCTCGATGACGGTGCCGTCATTGAGCGTGACGCGGATATGGCCGGTGAAGGCGCGCGGATAGGGATTGTTCGGGTCGATCTCGTAGCGAATCTTGGCCGCGAGCGCGAGCACGTCCGGATCGCGCACCGCTTCCGCCGTGAAGTCGCCGAGCCCGACATTGCCCTTCACGAAGCCGGTGGCGATGATGAAAGGCGTCGCGAATTTCGCGGCATAACCATTCTGCGGGCGCTGCTTGTTGGCAAGCGGCTCCCACAGCCGGTGCACGGTGCCCTCACCGACGTCGCAGACCATTTCCTTAATATCGGCGGCCTTGATGCCGCGCGCGGCGATGCGCTTGGCGCAATCGATATAGGGATGCGCCATGGTACCACACGGATAGGGTTTGAACGCCAGCGTTTCGGTGACCCAGCGGGTACCGAAGTCGCCGATCAAAGCGTCATAGTCGCCTTTCGTGTTGTGCGCGAAGGCGTGAAACATACCGTGGACGCCTTCGAACACCGTGCGTGGACCGGTGAAGCCGGCGCGCGCCAAAAGCGCTGCGCGGATGCCGGACTGCGCCGCCCAGCCCGGATGCATGCGCTTGGTCCAGGTGCCTTCGGCCAGATATTCGATGATACCCGAGGCAAAACTGCCGGCGATGCCGAGCGCGTCGACGGTCTGCTTGGCGCTGAGGCCGAGCGCGACGCTGACGCCGGCGGCGGCGCCCATGGTGCCGTAGATCGCGGTCGGGTGGAAACCGGCCTTGTGCGCGGCCTTCGGCACCACCGTCGAAAGACGGCACATCACTTCAACCCCGACGGCGGTGCCAAGCATGGCCGCCTGGCCGCCGTTCGGATTGTGGCGCTCGCAGGCCGCCAGCACCGCTGGCACGATCACCGCGCCGGCATGGACCGGGCCGCCCTCGAAGGTGTCGTCGAAATCTTCGCCGTGGCAGGCCGTGCCGTTGACGAAAGCGGCGCTCGCCGCGCTCAGCGTGCGGGCGTGGCCGATCGCCGTGCACGGACCGTCATCGTCACAACCGTTGATCGCGCTGGTGACGTAGTCCTCGTTGCGCGCGGTGACGCAAAGACCGACCACGTCGATCAGCAGGTCTTCGCATTTCTGCTTGACCCCCTGCGGCAGCGTCGCGGGCGTGAGTTTGAAGATATGATCGACGAGATGCTGTGCGACGGAAGTCGCCGGAAGTTGAGCGTCCATGTTTATTCTTTTTTCTAGGTGCGGAAGCGCACGTTGCCAAAGCCGGGAATGCGGTTGACCGCCGTCACCACCGCGAAGGTGATCAATAGCATGCCGATGCCGATCACCGCGATAGCGCCGAGATCGCCGCTCTCGTTGAGGTCGTAGATCAGCACCGAGATCACCTTGGTTTCCGACGTGAACAGGATGATCGCCGCCGACAATTCCCGCATGACGCCGACGAAGATGAAGCACCAGGTCGCGATCACGCCGGTACGCAGCAGCGGCGCGGTGATTTCCCACAGCGAGCGCAACCGCGTGGCACCGAGAATGCGGCTGGCGTCCTCAAGTTCCGGGTGAATGGTGCGGAACGCCGCCTGAAGCTGCTGGTAAGCCGACGGCAGCGCGATGGTGACGAAGGCGATCAGCAGTATCCACAGCGTACCGTAGAGGACGAAAGGCGGCCGCGTATAGGACAGGAAAAGCCCGACGCCGAGCACGATGCCCGGGATGGCAATCGGCGCGGTGGCGAGGAAGCCGAGAACGCGCCAGCCGGTCACCGCCTGGCGCGCGGTGACGTACGCGATCACCACCGCGATCGTGGTGCCGATGGTCGCGGTGGCAGTGCCGAGGATGACCGTGTTCTTGAGCGCCAGGGACGCCGCCGACAGTTCGAACAGCACGAAATAGATATTATGCATCGTGGCATTCTTGAACGTCACGAAGGTGGTGGCCACCGGCGAGAACGCCGCGTTTAGCAGCGCCGCATAAGGCAGGAACACCGGCAGCGTGAGCACGAGCACGCAGATCAGGAAGGCGGCCCAGCGCATGCCGTGCAGCGGAATGAGACGGGGCTGACCGTATTTGCCGCCGACCACCGAATAGCCGCGGCGGCCGAGGATCATGTGTTCGGCGCGCAGCAGGAACACGGTCAGGATCAACAGCGGTAGCGACGCCGCGGCGGCGAGCTCGGGCTTCGGCGGGTACTGGAACAGGCTCCAGATCTTCGTCGTCATGGTGTGGAAGCCGGCCGGCAGCGCCAGAATCGCCGGCGAGCCGAACAGCGTCATCGCCTGCAGGAACGCGACCAGCGCACCGGCGAGCAAGGCCGGCAGCACCAGCGGGATGGTGACGCGACGTGCTGTGTACCAGCGGCCGCCGCCAAGGATCGAGGAGGCGTCCTCCAGTTCGCCCGGCGTGCGGTCGAGCGAATTGGCGACCAGGACGAAGACGTAGGGAAAGGTGTAGCAGGAGATGACGAAAATAATGCCTTCGATGCTGTAGATGTTGAACAGGTGGACGTCTTGGTCCGCGCCAGTGACGCTGCGGAATATCTTGTTCAGCAGTCCGCTATTCGGCGCCGCGAGTACTTCCCAGGCGATGGCGCCCAAGAACGGCGGCGTCACGAACGACGCCGTCACCAGCGCGCGGATCACGCCTGAGAACGGCAGATCGGTGCGCGCCACCAGCCAGCCCATCGGCGCCGCCACGGCGCAGCAGATCACGGCCGAAGACGTCGCGATAATGAAGGTGGTGACCAGCGGATCGTAGAACGACGACTCGGTAAACAGGCGGTAGAAATTCGCCAGCGTCAGCGCGCCCTTGGCGTCGGTCAGGCTGTAAAGAAACAGCCACGACAACGGCAGTAAGATCAGCACGCAAAGAATAACGGCAAAGCCGTACAGCACCGGTTTGGTGAAATCGATGCCGTATTTGCGCGGCGGGGGCGCTGGAGCTGCGGGTATCACGATCGTCATACCTTGAAAATCTCCGCGTAGCGCTTCTTGACGTCGTCGGCTTGGGTGAGGATCGCTTCCGGGTCCTCCTTCATCAGCTTGATGTCGCCGAGCTTGCGAACGCCGGGATGCTCGACCGCCTGGTCGTGCGGCGAATATTGCCGCGCGTAGTCGACCAGGATCTGCTGCGCCTCGCGTCCGTGCATCCAGTTCTGGAACAGGCGCGCGGCGTTCGGATTGGGCGAATCTTTAAAGACGGCACTCGGGCTGGTGGCGATCGGGGTGCCCTCTTCCGGATAGACGATATCGACCGGCTGGCCCGCTTCCTTGTTGCGGATGACGAGATAGCCGGCGCCATCCACCATGATCGCGCGCTCGCCGAGCGAGATTCTTTTTGGCGTGTCCGTTGCCGATTGCACCTGCATGACGTTCTGCGCGGCCAGCTTCACGAAATAGTCCCAGCCCAGATCGCGCGCGACCTGATACGTCGAATTCATGATCGTGCCGCTATAGGCCGGATGCGCCTTGACCATTTTGCCCTTCCATTTCGGATCGAGCAGGTCCTTGAAGCTTTTCGGCGCGTCTTCCTTCTTCACCAGATCGGTGTTGTAGCCGAAGGGCGAGATCAGAATGCGCGTCGTGATGCTATGGCCTTCGGGGTCGAAGAAGCGCTTGTCGAAGTGCCTCGCGACATCCTCCGGCATATAAGGTTGGAGCCAGCCGTTGCGCTTCCAGATGATGCAATGCGCCTGGTCCGCGGTGTTGACGACGTCGCAGGCGTGAATATTGCTGGCGTATTCCTGGCCGATGCGCTGGAACACGCGCTCGGCGCCGGAGCGCTCCACGCGCACGGCGATGCCGGGGAACTTCGTCTCGAAGGCTTTGCCGAGCGTCTCTGCGAATTGCAGATCCATCGCTGTGTAAAAGAAAAGCTTGCCTTCCTTTTTCGCGGCTTCAATGAGCGCCGGCGTGACGGCTTCAGCCACAGGCGCCGCGGAGACGCGCACCGCAAAGGCACTGAGGCCGAGCGCCCCCGCTCCCTTCAGCACATCGCGCTTCGACAGTTTTTTTGCCATGGTCTCAGACCTTGAAGATCTTGGCGTATTTCTGCTTGATCTCGTCGCTCGACGCTTCGACGCCGGCCGGATCGTCCTTCATCACCTTGACGTCCTTGAACGGCGTACGCCCCGGCTTGTCCTTGGCCTGCGGATGCACCGAACGCAGGCCGCCCTGATCGATGATGAGCTGCTGGCATTCCGGCGTGAAGCAAAAGGCGGTGAAGAGCTTGGCCGCGTTCGGGTTCGGCGCCTGCTTGAACACGGAGGTCGGCCCCACGATCAGCGGCGAACCTTCGGTGGCATAGACCGGTGCGACCGGTCCGCCCTTCTCGCCCATCTCGAAGATGTTGTATTCGTTGCCGTCGGCCATCACCGCGCGCTCGCCGATCGACAGGCGCTTCGGCGGGTCGGCCGACGACTGCACCTGCATGACGTTCTGCTTGGCGAGCTGCTCGAAGTAGCCCCAGCCGAGGTCGCGCGCCATCTGGAACGTCGCGGTCATGATGGTGCCGGAATAGCTCGGATGCGCCTTGACCAGCTTGTTCTTCCATTTCGGATCGAGCAGGTCGGCGAAGCTTTTCGGCGCGTCTTCTTTTTTCACCAGGTCGGTGTTGTAGGCGATGATGCAGAGCGAAACCCGGAAGCTGGCGAACGTACCATCCGGGTCCTTGTGCTCGGCCGGGTAGAACTTGGCGACGTCCTCGGGAACGAAGGCTTCGAGCAGATTGGCCTTCTTCCACACGATTGAATGCGAGGCGTCGGAGGAGTTGACGACGTCGCAGGCGTGAATGTTGCTGGCGTATTCCTGGCCAAGCCTCTGGAACACGCGCTCGGCGCCCGAGCGCTCGACGCGCACCGCGATGCCCGGATACTTCGCCTCGAACGCCTTGCCGACTTTTTCGGCGATCGGCAGATCGATCGACGTGTACCAGACGGCCTTACCTTCTTTTTTCGCCGCTTCGATCAGTTGCGGCGTCACCGCGGTGGCCGGCGGCGCCGCGGACAGCACGCGCGTCGAGAACGTCGCGCCGATTGCGAGCGCGCTTGATCCGACCAGTACGTCACGGCGAGAAATTCTGGAGTTCGTCATCGCGTATCCTCCGTTGCCCTTGTTTGTTTCGCCCCCGCGAAATCTTCGTTTCTTGTTATGGAAGCTGTTATTTCCATCGTCAGCCGAGCAGCGCGCGGCACCTCTCGGCGGGCAAATGCAGCCAGACCGTGCTGCCCTGCGGGATGTTTTCTTCGGCCGCCGTCAGCGTGCGCAGTTGCGTGCCGTCCTTAGCCTCGACCATATAATCCCGGCTGCCGCCGAGAAAGACCTGCCGCACCACAGTGACCGGCACGACGTTCTCGGTGTGGGCCGGCGGCTTGGCGGTGAGCGTGATGTCGTGCGGACGGACCGAGACCGCCGTCGTCGCACCCGACGTGACGGTCTCACCGGTGCAGCGCAGCGGAACGCCGGCAAAATCGACGCGACCGCCGTCCAGACCTTTGCCCTTGATCACGTTGCTCGAGCCAATGAAACGAGCAACGAATTCGGAACGCGGCCGGTCGTAGATTTCTTCCGGTGAGCCGGACTGCTCGATCTTGCCGCCGTTCATGACGCAGATCAGGTCGGCTGTGGTCATCGCCTCGGACTGGTCGTGGGTGACGTAGACGGTCGTATAGCGATAGGCGTCATGCAGGCGGCGCACTTCGAAGCGCATCTCCTCGCGCAGATTGGCGTCGAGGTTGGACAACGGCTCGTCGAGCAGCAGCGTTTCGGGATCGACGATCAGGGCGCGGGCGAGCGCGACGCGCTGCTGCTGGCCGCCCGACAGTTCGCCCGGGTAGCGATCGCCCAGCGCCGACAGCTTGGTGGTGGCGAGGATGGCGGCGACCTTCCTGGCGATCTCCACCCGCGGCAGCCGGCGCAGCGTCAGCCCATAGGCGACGTTCTCGTTCACCGTCATGTGTGGCCACAGCGCATAGCTCTGGAAGATCATAGATC
>CAITEM010000551.1 GCA_903891395.1 uncultured Hyphomicrobiales bacterium
AGCCGACGCGCGGCGAAATGGTGCCGCTCGCGGTGCGTCAGGCGTGGAAGACGATGACGACCGGACGGCCCGGCCCGGTGGTGCTCGACGTGCCGTATGACGTGTTCATGGAATCGGCCGCCGAAGAAGCGCCGAACGCCAAGGAGTGGAACGGCAACATTTCGAGCCGTTGCGGCGCCGATCCCGAAGGCGTCGTAAAAGCCGTCGATATGCTGCTCGGCGCCGAGCGCCCGGTTATTTTCGTCGGCCAGGCGATCCGCCACGGCGGCGCGGCTGGCGAACTGCTGCAGCTTGCCGAGCGCCTGCAGATTCCGGTGGCGGCGTCGATGAGCGGCGTCGGCGCGATCGACACGCTTCATCCCTTGGCGCTCGGAATGGTCGCGCGCGGCGGCCACTATCAGGCCAACCACGCCACGCGCCAGGCCGACGTGCTGCTGTCGCTCGGTGCGCGTTTCGACGACCGCACCTCGAGTTCGTGGATTCCCGGCTACTCCTTCACCATTCCGCCGACCAAGCTCATCCATGTCGACATCGACCCGGACGAGATCGGCCGCAATTATCCGGTCGCGCTCGGTTTGATGGCGGATCTGCGCACCTTCCTGCGGCAGGTTCTCGCCGAACTCGATCGCCGCAAGGACCTGACCAAGAAGGCCGAGGCCCGCAAGAAATGGCTCGCCCAGATCGACGGCTATCGCCAGGAATGGGACAAACTGGTTGCGCCGGGCTTTACCGACGATACGCAGCCGATCAATCCGCAACGCGCGGCGTTCGAGATTCAACGCGGACTGCCCGACGACGCGATCCTGGTCAGCGACATCGGCGTGCACCACAACTGGCTGCTCGGCTACACCAAGCCGCGTCGTCCGGATTCGCTGATCAGTTGCATGGGCTTCGGCGCCATGGGCTTCGGCGTCGCCGGCGTGATGGGCGCGAAGTATGCCGCGCCCGACCGGCCTTGCGTGTCGGTGTGCGGCGACGGCGCATTCTTCATGCAGGCCAACGTGCTCGGCACCGCGGTCGAGTATAATCTGCCGGTCGTCTGGGTGGTCTGGAACAACTACGCCTACGCCTCGATCCGCGGCTTGCAGCGCGGCTATCTGAACAAGCGCGAACTGGCGACGGACTTCCACGATCCGCTGACCGGCAAGCGCTACAACCCGGACTTCGCCGCCATGGCGCGTTCCTGCGGCGTCGAGGGCGTGCGCGTGGACCGCGCCGCCGATCTGGCCGAAGCGATCAAGAAGGGCATCGCCGCCAACAAGCCCTATCTGATCGACGTCGACATCGCGGCCGACATCAATCCGGCCGGCGCCGGCGTGTGGGAATTGCCCGGCCTCGGCGTCAGCAAGCCGTCCATCGGCAAACAGTTCATTCCGGGCTGATCGCTTTAGATTTCAATCGCATCGAACCGCCAGCCTTGACCGGCTGGCGGTTTAGTTTTCGCCGAGCAGATGCTGCGCGGTGTGGCAGCAGATGCAGTCGCGCTCGTGCGGGGTGAGGTTCTTGACCTTGTCGAGTTCGGCCAGCGGGTCGGCATAGCCCATGTCGAACGGGTTGTCGGTGCCGATGGCGATGTGGTCGGCGCCGACCAGTTCGATCAGCAGCCGCAGCGAGTCCGGGTCGTGGGTCAGCGCGTCGAAATAGAACCGCTTGAGCAATTCGCGCGGCGGCGTCTGGGTGTTGAGGCGCACCGAGGCGCGGTTATCGAAGGCGCATTGGAAACGGCCGATCTGGTAGGGCGAGAAGCCGCCGCCATGCGCGATCAGGATGTTCAGTCTCTTCATGTCGTCGAGCGCGCCCGAGAACATCAGGTGCGCCACCATGATGACCTCGTCGAGCGGGAAGCCGATGGTGTTGAACAATTCGAAGCCCTCCATGCCGCCTTTGGCCGTGCACTGGTAGGGATGGACGAAGATGAAGCAGCCGAGCTGCTCGATGGTTTTCAGCACCGGGCGGAATTTCGGCAGCGAGAGCTGCTCGCGCTCGATCGAGGTGCCGAGTTCGACGGCCTTGAAGCCATATTCCTTGACGACGCGCTCCAGTTCGACGATGCCGGCGTCCGGGTCCTGCATCGGCAGCGTCGCCATGCCGCGCAGGCGGGCCGGGTTCTTCGCCACCATCTGCGCGATGCCGTCATTGCTGAGCTTTGAGGCATGCAGCCCGGCCTGGGGGCTCAGGTAGTAGAAGTAGGTCGGCGGCGCCACCGACAGCGCCGAGATATCGACGCGCATGCGGTCCATGGCCTCGATCTTGGCGTCGACGTCGTAGAGTTCGAGATCGATCGGGCTGAGCTTGCCGTTGTTCTCGAAGTAGGGCTTGCCGTCGCGCTCGACGGTCTTGACGCCGTTGCCCGCCTGGCCTTTGGCGTCGAAACGCTCCGGCTCCTTCAGCATCGCGTCGATGATGGTGCGTGGCACGACGTGGGTGTGCAGGTCGATGGTCTTCATGGCGCCGGTCCTTGAATGCGCGGCGTCAGTCGAGGCTGAGGCCCATGGTGTCGACCACCTTTTTCCATTTGGCGATCTCTTTGTCGATGAAGGCGGTGAACTGCGCCGGCGTGCTGCCTTCGACCTGGGTGCCGATCTTTTCGATACGGCTCTGCGTCTCCGGCACCATCAGCGCCTTGGCGATGGCCTTGTTCAGCTTCTCGATGACGGCGGGCGGCGTCTTGGCCGGCGCGACGATGCCGATCCAGTCGCCCATTTCATAGTCGGGAACACCCGCCTCGGCGATCGGTGGCACGTTCGGCAGCGTGGTATCGCGCTTCAACGTCGTGATCCCCAAGGGCCGCAGCACGCCCGAGGCGAAGTGCGCCTGGCCGGCGGGAATGGTGGCAAACAGCGAGGTTACATGGCCGCCGACCGCGCCGGCCACCTGCGGACCGCCGCCGTTATAGGGCACGTTCACCAGTTTGATGCCGGTGAGATAGGCAAACAGCGCCATGCTCAGTTCGCTGCCTGAGCCGTGGCCGGCCGTGCTGTAGGTCATCGAGTCGGGCTTTTCTTTTGCCCGCGCGATGAATTCCTTGACGGTGTTCACGGGCACCGACTGATGCACCGCGAGAACCAGCGGCACGCGCGCGACCAGGCTGACCGGCGCGAAGTCTTTCACGGTGTCGTAGGGCAGCGACTTGAGCAGCGACGGATTGGCGCCGAAGGCGATGTTCGCCGCGCCCAGAATGTAACCGTCGGGCGGCGATTGCGCGACCACGCTCATGCCGATGGTGGCGGCGCCGCCGGCGCGGTTTTCGACGATGACCGTGCCGTTGAGTTCCTTCTCGAGTTGGTTGGCGAGAATGCGGACCACGGCGTCGGTCGAGCCGCCCGGCGCGAAGGGCACGATGATGCGGATCGGCCGCGCCGGGTAATCCTGCGACAGCGCCGGCGTCACCGCGGCGAACGCGCCGAGCAACAGGCCAACGAACGTCAGGCGCGCGGTGAAATTCATCTGCATCCTCCCCCTTCAATTTTTGCGGCTTTTATGGCCGCTATTTTTTGACGTCGTAATCGCCTTTACGGCCATTTTGTTGTGAAGCAATCGCAACAAAACTCAGGGCGCGATATGTCACTAACAGTGCCGCGGCAGCGCGCGTTGTGGACGGCCCGCCCGCCGTCTACGGCATGGTGGCACGGGTTTCACTATTGTAGAAGATAAATCCGCGCGCTACACCCGCGCCAACAGATCGCCGAAAGCGGCAAATGCGCACACAGGGAGGTTGAGGAATGTCCGGTCTTCGTGGACAAGCGGCAATCAACACATTAACCGGCGCGACGCCTCTGAATTTCACGCCAGAGTTGCGGGCGCAGATGAGCCTGCCGCCGCGTGTCGTGCTCAACGACATTACGCTGCGCGAGGGCCGTCAGTTCGAAGGCACCATTCTCACCACCGACGAGTGCGTGAAGATCGCGGAAATCCTCGTCCACGACCTGAACATGCCGATGATCCAGATGGGCGGCAACACGCCGCGCGACCGCGCCTTCATGAAGGCGGTGCGCAAGTTCCTCGACACCTGCGGCCGCAAGGTGCGGACCGAGGCGATGACCAGCGCGCACCAGAATTCGCCGGACTTCGACGTCAAGCAGTTGCTCGGCACGCTCGACATCATCGCCGATGGCGGCTTCGGCACGGTTCTCTGTATCGCGTCGTCCGACACGTTCCTGAAAGCGTGCGCCGAGCATCGCGGCAACGACGCCAGCATGTCGAAGGAAGACCTGCGCAAGCAGGAAATCGAAACGACGCTGACCGCCATCCGCTACGCCCGCGAGAAGGGCATCCCGGAAGTGAACGTCAATTTCCAGGACTTCCTGCGCGCCGATCTCGACTTCCTCAAGGAGTTCTCCAGGATCGTCGGCGACGCCGGCGCCGACACCATCATCCTCGACGACTTCGGCGGCGGCATCGCGCTGCCGCTGCTGTACAAGGAAATCTTCAAGGCGGTGCGCAAGGTGACGCCGGCCAAGACCGCGCTCGGCATTCACGCCCACAATCACGCCGGCATGGCGGTCGCGACCGCTTTGGCTTCGGTCGAAGGCGGTTGCGAGATGATCACCGTCGGTGTCAACGGTTACGGCGAGGGTACGGGTCATGTGCCGCTGGCCGAGACCGCCTATCATCTCGAACAGCTCTACGGCTTCGACACCGGCATCAAGATGGAAAACCTGCGCCCGGCCTCGGTGATGATCGCCGACATCATGAAGCATCCGCTGTCGAAGATCGCGCCGCTGGTCGGCGACGACGCCTTCGTCGTCATGCACGACAAGCACCACCAGTATCCGGACCTGCCCTTCATGTTCGTGCCGGTGAAGCCGGAATATGTCGGCAACAAAGGCCGCGTCGGCTTCAGCGAATGGGCGGGCCCCTTCGGCCTGCGGCTGCATGCCAAGGCGCTGGGCGAGACCATCGCCGACGACAAGATCGCGCCGATGCTCGCGGCGCTGACCGAGGAGATGCAGTGGCGCAAGCGGCCGCTGACCGACCCGGAATTCGTCGAATTGCTTCACACCGTTTCAGGAAGTCATTGATATGACCGGACATCCGACGTCTTATCTGGGAAATTGGATTCACAGTTTCCCCGACCACTATCAGTGGTCGAACGCGACCCTGGTCTGCAAAGGCATGGCGCCGACCGGCTCCGTCGCCCTGGGCGAGATCGATCAGGTCGTCCAGAAGCTGCACGCCCGCATCACCGAGCCGCAGGCCTGGTGGGAAGAATGGGGCGCCATGGGCGAGCGGGTCGAGGGCTATGCCAAGACCGCCGCCGCGGAAAAGCGTGACGCCACCGCCGGCAACTATTATCTGCGCGCCGGCAATTATTATTATACCGGCGAGCGCATGATCGAGCCGGGCGCGCAGAAGACCGCCATGTACAAGAAGGCGCTGCACTGCTTCCACGAAGGCCTCAAGCGCCGCTACGCCAACATCGAATTCGTCGATGTCGCCTATGAGGGCGGCGCGCCGATGGCGGCGTATTTCCTGAAGTCGCCGGTCGCCAAGGGTCCGGCGCCGACGGTGGTCATGTTCGACGGTCTCGACAATTGCAAAGAGATGAGCGTGCTGTTCGGCGGCATGGAGCTGGCGTTCCGCGGCTATCACGTGCTGGCGATCGATGGCCCGGGGCAAGGCGAGTCGCTGCGCCTGCGTAACCTGCCGTCGCGCTACGATTACGAAGTGCCGGCCGGCGCGGCCTACGATTATGTTGCCGGACGTGCCGATGTTGCCGGGGATCGCGTCGCCCTGATGGCCTACAGCGCCGGCGGCTATTACGCGCCGCGCGCCGTCGCGTTCGAAAAGCGCTACAAGGCCGTAGTCGCCTGGGGCGGGCATTACGACTATCACGCCGCCTGGGTGGAGCGCTGGCAGAAAATCAAGGCGAGCCCGAATGCGGCCGCCACGTCGCACTTCCAGTTGCCTTGGGTGCTCGGCACGCCGGACATGGAAAGCGCAATGGAGAAGGTGAAGAAATTCACGCTCGAAGGCGTCGCCGACAAGGTTACGTGTCCGATCCTGATCGCGCATGGCGCCAGCGATCTGCTGACGCCGCCGTCCATCGCGCAGCAGCTTTATGACAATGTCGGTTCGAAGGATAAGACGTTGAAGGTCTTCACGCCGGAAGAAGGCGGCGACCATCACGTCCAGGTCGACAACCGTCAGGTCGGCATCGACTATATCGGCGACTGGCTGGCCACGCGGCTGTAATGACCGCGAACCTGCACTACGTCAGCAGCGGACCGGCGGACCGGCCGGCGCTGCTGCTGATCCATCCGCTCGGTTCCAGCCACGTTTTCTGGGACGAATGCGCGGCGATCTGGTCGAAGCGCTTTCGTGTCGTTGCCGTCGATCTGCGTGGCGCGGGTGCGTCACCCATTCCGGATCGCAACTGGAAAGCCGACGAGCACGTCCAGGACGTCGTTTCGGTTCGCGAAGAGCTTGGCCTGCGCGACGTGATCGCGATCGGCTGCGCCATTGGCTCGCTGGTGGCGGCGCGTTATGCCGCGGCCGACGCCGCGGTTGTGCGGGGACTGGTGCTGTCCAACACCACCACCGAACTGGGCGAAGCCTCGCGCGCGCGCCACGAGGGCCGTCTGGCATTGGTCCGCGAGAAGGGCATGGAAGCACTGCTGCCGACCGTCATCGACATGGCGTTCGATGGCCTGCCGAAGGACGAGCGCTACACCCGCTACATGGAACGCTTCCGGCACAACGACCCGCAGGGTTACGGCGCGCTGGCGCTCGGCATGGTCGGCACCGACAACAGCGACATTCTATCGAAGCTGAATGTGCCGACTTTGATCACCGTCGGCGCCCATGACACGCTGCTGCCCCCGGAACTATCACGGAACGTCCACGCGCTGGTCAAAGACTCTGAATTTGCCGTGGTCGAAGAGGGCGCGCATTTCATGCCCTATCAAGCGCCGCTGCAATTCGCCGCGCTGGTGAGCGACTTCGTCAAGCGGCGGGTTAACTTCTACCGCCCTTGATAGGCCGGCGTGTAGACCACAAGGCCGTCGAGCGCCTCGGTCACCTTGATCTGGCAGGCGAGGCGCGAGGTCGGCTTCACCTCGAAGGCGAAGTCGAGCATGTCCTCTTCCTCGGTCGAGGGCTTGCCCACGACAGGGCTCCATTTCTCATCAACATGAACGAGGCAGGTCGCGCAGGTGCAGCCGCCGCCGCATTCGGCGACGATACTGGTGACGTCGTTGCGCTGCGCCGTCTCCATCACCGTCGAGCCAAGTTCGGCCTCGACGGTGTGCACGGTGCCGTCATGTTCGATGAAAGTAATTTTCGGCATTGGAGTTCCGTTCGCTCTGTCCAAACTCCGCCGATTCCCGCGTAAGCAGGAATCCAGTTGCGAGTCACCGTTCACACCGTGCCGCCCTGGGTCCCCGCTTTCGCGGGGACGAACGGAAAAGCTGTTCAATCTGCTAGCTAGGCCACGCCCAATTTCTTCTGCAGGCTCGTCGACGACGTCGTGTACTGGAACACCAGCCGCTTTTCGGGGTGCACGTAGTGATGTACGCGCTGCGCCGCCAAGGCTGCTTCGTGGAAGC
>CAITEM010000552.1 GCA_903891395.1 uncultured Hyphomicrobiales bacterium
ACACCTCGTCGTCGTCATCGACGCGCGTCAGCGGCATGTTGGTCGGGACTTCGAGCACTGCGAGATTGTAAATGTCCATGAACTCGTCGGCTTCCGTCAAAGCCGTGCCGGTCATGCCCGAAAGCTTCTCGTACATGCGGAAGTAGTTCTGGAAGGTGATCGAGGCCAGCGTCTGGTTTTCCGGCTGGATCGGCTGATGCTCCTTGGCCTCGAGCGCCTGGTGCAGTCCTTCCGAATAGCGCCGGCCCGGCATCATGCGGCCGGTGAACTCGTCGATGATCACCACCTCGCCGTTGCGCACGATGTAGTCCTTGTCGCGCTGGAACAGCTTGTGCGCGCGCAGCGCCTGGTTGACGTGATGGACGACCGAGACGTTCTCGACGTCATAAAGCGATTCACCCTTCAGCTCGCCGGCGTCGCGCAGACGCTGCTCGAGCTTCTCCATGCCGGCTTCGGTCAGCGTCACGGTGCGCTGCTTCTCGTCGACTTCGAAGTCCGTCTTGTCGAGCAGCGGAATGTAGCTGTCGATGGTGTTGTAGAATTCGGAGCGGTCGTCGAGCGGGCCGGAAATGATCAGCGGCGTGCGCGCTTCGTCGATCAGGATCGAGTCGACTTCGTCGACGATCGCGTAGACATGGCTGCGCTGGACCATGTCCTCCATGCGATACTTCATGTTGTCGCGCAGATAGTCGAAGCCGAGTTCGTTATTGGTGCCGTAGGTGACGTCGCAGTCGTAGGCCTTTTTGCGTTCCTCGTCGTCGAGGCCGTGCACGATCACGCCGGTGGTCAGGCCGAGGAATTTGTAGATCTGCCCCATCCATTCGGAGTCGCGCTTGGCGAGGTAGTCGTTGACGGTGACGACGTGCACACCGCGGCCTGAGATGGCGTTGAGGTAGACCGCCAGCGTCGCCACCAGAGTCTTGCCTTCGCCGGTCTTCATCTCGGCGATCTTGCCTTCGTGCAGGATCATGCCGCCGATCATCTGGACGTCGAAATGCCGCTGGCCGATGACGCGGCGGGCGGCTTCGCGCACCGTGGCGAAGGCAGGGACCAAAATGTCGTCGAGCGAAGCGCCTTCAGCGACCTGTTTCTTGAATTCTACGGTGCGGGCCTGGAGCGCCTCGTCGGACAGCGCCTTGACCTCGGCTTCCAGCGCGTTGATGGCGGCGACCCGCGGCTGATAGCTGCGAATCCGCCGTTCATTGGCGGAGCCAAACAGCTTGCGGGCGACGGCGCCGATCATGGGGTGGGCTCCTCATTGGTGCAGGGGCGCTTCTATCACGCCGCCGCGGCCGGTTGTTGCTTCCGGCGCTCCGGAAATACAGCACTTTTCGGGCAATTTCGACGCGTTCAACGGCTTTGTCCGCGCTCGCCTTGAGATAGGAGGGGGTCGGTTTATTGTCAATTGGCGGGTTGCCGCGCCACTTCAAGGGCTTATCGGCCGTTCCGGCATCACGCGGACGTTAAATAATGGCAATTTGTCCGCCATTGCAAAGCCACGGTTGTTGGGTGACAAGTTCGCCGCCGTCCGCGGTGCAGCGGGCGATTCCATTCCAAGGACAGACCATGACCCTTTCCCCCTTTGCCGGACACCGGGCCGGCATCCTCGTGGCGACGCTGGCGGTGCTGCTGGTGTCCGCCGCTCCGCTTTACGCCCAGGACAAAGACCCGGTTGTCGCCAAGGTGCACGGCGTCGAGATTCGCCAGAGCGACCTGGCCATCGCCGAGGAAGAGGCCGGGCAGATCCCGCCGATGTCACCCGACGCCAAGAAGGACTACCTGGTCCAGTTCATGGCCGACATGGTGCTGGTGTCGAAGGCCGCCGACGACAAGAAGCTCGGCGATACGCCCGAATTCAAGCGCAAACTCGCCTTCACCCGCAACAAGCTGCTGATGGAAGCTTTGCTGGTCTCGGCCGGCAAGGAAGCCATGACCGACGACGCGATGCACAAAGTCTACGACGAGGCCGTCAAGCAGATGGGCGAAGAGAAGGAAGTCCACGCCCGCCACATCCTGTTCCGCGTCACGCCGGGCGACGAGAAGGCCAGCAAGGAAGCCGAGGACAAGGTCAAGGCGGTGATCGTGCGCCTGAACAAAGGCGAGGACTTCGCCAAGCTGGCCGGCGAACTGACCGAGGACCCGTCGGGCAAGGCCAATGGCGGCGATCTCGGCTTCTTCAGCAAGGAGCAGATGGTGCCGGAATTCTCCGACACCGCCTTCGGCCTGGAGAAGGGCAAGATTTCCGGTCCGGTGAAGACCCAGTTCGGCTGGCACGTCATCAAGGTCGAAGAGACCCGCGTGAAGCCGCAGCCCAAGTTCGAAGAGGTCAAGCCGCAGATCGAGCAATATGTGACGCGCAAGGCGCAGGCCGAACTGGTCACCAAGCTGCGCGCCGAATTCCCCATCGAGAAGTTCTACAAGACCGAAGCCCCGTCGGCGCCGGCTGACGCCACGCCCGATGCGAAGCCGGCCGATCCGGCAAAGAAGTAAGACCGATCAAATCCATAAAATGATTTCGTAATGGCCGGGCTTGTCCCGGCCATTTGCGTCTAGCATACACTGCGGCCATGCCGTCTTTGGAACGGCTATGGCCGGGCCAATGCCGGAGAGTGTGATGTCGACTGCCGTTTCCCCCCTCGCCCCGACCAAGGTGCCGGATATGCCGCCGATCGCCGGCGTGCGGCTGGCCACCGCCGAGGCCGGCATCCGCTACGCCAACCGCACCGACGTGCTGCTGACGCTGTTCGATCCGGGCACCACGGTTGCCGGCGTCTTCACCAAATCGAAGTGCCCGTCGGCGCCGGTCGAATGGTGCCGCGCCAACCTGAAATCGGGTAAAGCGCGCGCCCTGGTCGTCAATTCCGGCAACGCCAACGCCTTCACCGGCAAGAGCGGCCGGGTTGCGACCAAGCTGACCGCCGACATCGCCGCCAAATCGGCCGGCTGCAAGACCTCTGAGATATTTCTCGCCTCCACCGGCGTGATCGGCGAACC
>CAITEM010000553.1 GCA_903891395.1 uncultured Hyphomicrobiales bacterium
CGTCAATTTCCATCAGATATTGCTTCATCATCTCGGCGGGAAATGGGTCCCGATTGAATGGTGTGCCGTGTTTCTTATACACCCGTTTGCGCCGCGTTGGAGGGGTGCTCGGCGGTTCGGCGGTGGTGCTGCAGCGGACGGCGCTGGATTCCGTCGGCGACGTTCGCGTCGGTGTCCGGGAGAAAACACCGGTGACCGCTGCGGCTCCCGCACCGGTCGCCGCACCAGCTGCCATGCCGGTGACCCCGCAAGTTGCAAAACCAAAAAGTAGTGTTTCTAAAAAAGAACTCGTTGTTGCAAAGCAAGATAGCGCTCTGCGCGATAAAGACGCGTCGGTGCGACCCGCCGAGGCGCAGGCGGGTGGTGCCGCAAACGCGGCGGCGGTCGGGTCCGCAGAGCGGCGTGTCAGCGGAGCCTCGGTGGCAGGCGCGCGCGCAGCGGCGGCTCCCGCTGCTCCCGCCGCGATGTCCGCGTCCCAAGACCAAAAGACCACGCGGCTGCCGCTCTCGTGCTTTGAACAGCGCGTCCCGCCGGCGCGCGGTGATTCGGCAAACCGGATCATTCGCCTTGCCGCGGCCGCCCTCGATGACAGCATTCGATTTGAAAAACTCACTCTGCGCGGCGACACACTCGCCGCCGTGAACGGGCCGCTTATCGCGGTTCGGGTTCGATGCCCCGCGCAGTGAGCGCAGCGGGTATAGTGCCGCCGTCTGCGATTGCCGCTTTTGTTCTCTCGCCGCGAACTGCGCGCAAAACGGTGCTCCCCGCGGCGAGTGCACCGAGGATGACGTAGAGATAAAACGTGTAAAAGCGCCACCAAATCAGTGCGCCCCCGAGCACTGACGGCGTCATCACGCCGCCGAACGCGAATTTGAAACCGAATTCCACGGCGCCGCCGCCGCCCGGCGCGGGTGCGACCGCGCCGCCGTAGAGAAAGACGAGCGGCCAGAGCACAAGCTTCGCGAGCGGAAGCGACGGGTTCATCGCCAGCGCGACAATCGGCAGCACGGCGAGCCGCAGCGATACGTGCAGCATCGAGGCGAAGAACGCGCCCGCCATCGGCACCATGCGCGCGTGCTTCAGCGCGGCGATGCCGGACCGCAGTGATCGCAGCGCGCGCTGAATCACCCGCCACCTGCCGGAATTCAGCCCGATAGACTTCGCCCACTCCGGCGGCGGGCCATGCGCGTTCCGGTGCGCGAGGAAATAGCCGAACGCGCCGATCGCGAGGACGATGGCCGCGTAGCCGCCGATCATCGCCGTCATCAGGGACACCACCTGACCCGAGCCGCTGAACGCCGCTGCCAGAATTGCGCAGAGCAGACAGAGCGACGTCATCTCGAGAAAAAGTTCGGTAAAGAGAATCAGGAGTGTGCCCGCCGGCGGCACACCGGCCTCTGCGAGCACGAGAAAGCGGGCCGGCTCGGCGCCCGTTCTTGATGGCGTAATCGATGCGCCAAAGTCACCGCCGAGGCATACGCGCAGTGCCGTCGCGAAGCCCAGCGGGATTCGAAGCGCGGAACCGCTCCACTGAATTTTGATCGTCCGCGTGAGGATCTCCGCGAATACGGCGGCGAGCGCGAGGGCGTGCGCGGCGAGCGGAATCGTCGGCGGCGCGCCGGACTTCGCCCATCCGGACCAGAGGATGTATGCGGAGATTCCCAGTGTGGCGGCGAACGATGCCGCCACGATCAACCATCGCCGCATGTCGCGCTTGATCATCCCCAAATGTA
>CAITEM010000554.1 GCA_903891395.1 uncultured Hyphomicrobiales bacterium
ACATCTCCGCTAAGCACATTGTGGATACGACGGCACCCTATGAACGGGTGTCTAAAATGCGGGCGAGCTTCTGGGTCGTGGCGCCGCTGCTGGCGCGCATGGGCGAGGCCAAGGTCTCGCTGCCCGGCGGTTGCGCCATCGGCACACGGCCGGTCGATTTCCTTATCATGGCGCTGGAGAAGCTTGGCGCCGAGATCGAGATCGAAGCCGGTTACGTCGTCGCGCGCGCCAAGAATGGTCTGCGCGGCGCCGAAATCAATTTCCCCAAGGTGACGGTCGGCGGCACGCACACCGCGCTGATGGCGGCTGTCATCGCCCGCGGCACCACCGTGATCGAGAACGCGGCGCGCGAGCCCGAAATCCGCGACGTTGCCGATTGCCTGAACAAGATGGGCGCCAATGTCACCGGCGCCGGGACCTCGCGTATCGTCGTCGAGGGCGTTGCCAAGCTGCACGGCGCGCGGCACGCGGTGCTGCCGGATCGTATCGAGACCGGCACTTATGCGATGGCGGTGGCGATGACCGGCGGCGACGTCTTGTTGCAGAACGCGCGGCCGGAACTGTTGCAGTCGGCGCTCGATGTGCTGGTCCAGGCCGGCGTCACCGTGACACCGACGAACGAGGGCATCCGCGTTGCCCGTAATGGCTCGGGGCTGAACGCCGTCGACGTTTCGACCGCACCGTTCCCCGGTTTTCCGACCGACCTCCAGGCCCAACTGATGGCGCTGATGACGCGCGCCAAGGGCACTTCGCGCATTACCGAGACGATTTTCGAAAACCGCTTCATGCACGTTCAGGAACTGGCGCGGCTCGGCGCCCGCATCTCGCTCAATGGCGAAACCGCGACCATCGAGGGCGTCGCCAAGCTGAAAGGTGCGCCGGTGATGGCAACCGATCTGCGCGCCTCGGTATCGCTGGTGATCGCCGGCTTGGCCGCCGAAGGCGAGACCATGGTCAACCGCGTCTATCATCTCGACCGCGGCTTCGAGCGCGTCGAGGACAAGCTCGCCGCCTGCGGCGCCGCGATCGAGCGCATCAGCGCCTAGGCTACTTCTTGGATTTCGCCGATTTCTTGCGCGGGTCTTTGAGCGGCGGATTGGTCTTGATGTTCAGCCGCCGCTGGGTCTTTTCGTCGAAATGATCGTCGGCCATCAGTCCGGCCGCTTTGATGCCTTCGATGGCGCAGATGTCATCCATTTCGTTGACATCGCCGGTCACGCCGATCGCGCCCATGACTTCGCCCTCGGCGTCGCGAATGAGCTGTCCGCCGGCTTCCAGAAACAGCGGCCCGTCGGCGATCTGCTCCATGGACTGCACGAACAGCGGCTTTTCTCTCGCCTTCTGCAAAACCATGCGTGACGTGCGTCCCAGCGCCAGCGCCGCGAAGGCTTTGCCGTAGGCGATTTCAAAGCGCATCAGCGACGCGCCGTCCTGCTTGAGGAACGCCTTGACCCGCCCGCCGGCGTCGAGAACGATGGCCGCGAGTGCGTGACACTCGTGCTTTTCGGCGGCGGCAAACGTGCCTTCGATGATCGCGACCGCTTCCGCCAGACTCAACGCACGCATGGACAACGCTCCTTCGCCTCGTTACTGAAAACGGAGAACATGCGCGGCAAAGCGTGTCAACGGGGAGCAAACGCAGTGGCAGCCATCAAGGTCATCAGCGCCGGCGCGGTAAAGGCGATCATCGTGGCGCTCGCGCCCGAATTCGAGCGGGCGAGCGGGCACACGCTCGATCTCAATTTCGGCACCGCCGGTGCGGGCCGTGACCGCGTCAAAGGCGGCGAGGCCGCCGATCTCGTGGTGCTGTCCGAATCGATCATCGCCGGCCTTGGCGATTTGGTCAAAGACGTCACCGATCTGGGCCGCACCGTTTCCGGCGTGATCGTGCGGGAAGGCGCCGCCGAACCCGATATCTCGACGCCGGACGCCTACAAGCAGTCGTTGCTGAAAGCGAAATCCTTTGCCTATACCGATCCGAAGGCGGGCGGCTCGGGCGGCATCATGCTGGTCGAGGTCATGAAACGGCTCGGCGTTCTCGACGCCGTCAACGCCAAGGCCGTGCTGTGCAAGAACGGCCATCACGTATCCACCACGGTGGCCGAAGGCGGGGCCGAACTGGGTACGACTTTCATCAGCGAGGCGCTGCCGGTGAAGGGCTGCAAGGTCATCGGCACGCTGCCGGGCGACCTGCATATCGCCAACACGTATACCGCTGCGATCCACGCCAAGGCGGCGTCGCCGGACGGGGCCCGGGCCTTCCTGGATTTCCTCACCGATCCGTCCCGGCGCGCACGCTGGACAGCCGCTGGACTGGAACCGGCGTTCTAATATTCTACATACTTGTACGGCAGCATCGCCTTCCTAAGTGAGCAGGGCGGGAGAGCACGTCCATGGATGAGAAGCTGGACCATCTGAAGTTCGTCGTCCTCGATGAAGAGGACCTCGAGATCGTGTCGGCTCATTTGCAAGACGCCGTGATCAAGGTCGCCGACGTGCTGTGGCGGCCCGCCGAAAACCGCCTGGTGGTCGCGCTCAACCGCTTCGACTGGGAGGGCGTGCAGTCGGGCAATCCCGAATATCACCGTCACCGCTCGGCGTTGCGCTTCGAGCGCGTGCTGTCCTGTAAGTGCCGGGACGTGAATCCGGCGGGCAAGGACGCCATCCTCAATCTGCTGGCGGTCGAGTTCGCCGAGACTGATAGCCCGGCCGGCGTCGTGACCTTGACCTTCTCGGGCGGCGGGGCGTTGCGGCTCGAGGTCGAGTGCCTGGAGGCCGAATTGGCCGATCTGGGCCCGTCCTGGACCACGGGCGCCTGCCCGGCGCATGTCATCGAAGAGACCGTGACGCCCAAGGCGCGCCGCAGCTAGGGCGCTGCAGGGTTGACGCAAACCCGCCCATCCACCATTGACCTTTGATCCGGGACTGGACCCGGTAAGGTCAGCTTATGCCGTTGCGACTTAATAGCCAAAGCGCCGATTTCCCCGCGCGATTCCGCGATTTCCTCGGCGTGAAGCGCGAGGCTTCGCCGGACGTGGAAGCGATCGTGCGCGGCATCATCGCGGATGTACGGGCACGAGGCGATGCGGCGCTCGCGGAGTTCACCGCCAAATTCGACCGCGTCGATCTGGCCAAGATCGGCTTGCGCGTGACGCCGGCTGAACTCGATGCCGCCGAAGCAAAGTGCAAGCCCGAAGCGCTCGCCGCGCTGACACTCGCCCGCGACCGCATCGAAGCCTATCACAAGCGTCAGAAGCCGAAGGACGACCGCTTTACCGATCCGCTCGGCGTCGAGATGGGGTCGCGCTGGACCGCGATCGAAGCCGTCGGCCTTTACGTTCCGGGCGGCACCGCGGCCTATCCGTCGTCGGTGCTGATGAACGCGGTGCCGGCCAAGGTCGCCGGTTGCGAACGGCTGGTCATGGTGGTGCCGGCACCGGACGGCAAACTCGAACCTCTGGTGCTGGCGGCGGCGAAGCTTGCCGGGGTCGACGAGGTCTATCGCATCGGCGGCGCGCAGGCCGTGGCCGCGCTGGCTTACGGCACGGCAAGCATTGCGCCGGTGTCCAAGATCGTCGGTCCGGGCAACGCCTACGTGGCGGCGGCCAAGCGGCTGGTGTTCGGCCAGGTCGGTATCGACATGATCGCCGGGCCGTCGGAAGTGCTGATCCTCGCGGACAAAACCGGCAACG
>CAITEM010000555.1 GCA_903891395.1 uncultured Hyphomicrobiales bacterium
ATCAGATGCACAAGTATCCGCATGAATTTTCCGGCGGCCAGCGGCAGCGCCTGGGAATTGCCCGCGCGCTCGCGGTCGAGCCGAAGCTGATCGTCTGCGACGAACCGGTGTCGGCGCTCGACGTCTCGGTGCAGGCGCAGGTCATGAACCTGCTCAAGGACCTGCGCGAACGCCTTGGGCTCTCGTACCTCTTCATTTCGCACGACCTCGCCGTGGTGCGGCAGATCGCCGACCGCATCGCTGTGATGTATTTCGGCCGTATCATGGAGCTGGCCGACCGCGACACGCTCTATGCCAATCCGCAGCATCCCTACACGCGCGCGCTGCTGGCGGCTGTGCCGTCGCCGGACCCGGAGACGGAGAGCACCCGCCGCGCGCCGCCGCTGCGCGGTGAGATTCCGTCGCCCCTCAACCCGCCGAGCGGTTGCGTCTTTCATACCCGTTGTCCGATGGCCACGGAGTTATGCCGCGAGCAGGTGCCGGCCTTGCGCGAAATCGGCGCCGGTCACGTCGCCGCGTGCCATTATGCCGAAACGGCGAGGGCCTCATGATCAGCTACGCGCTGCGACGCCTCGCTCTGATCATCCCGACGCTGATCACCATCGCGGTGCTGGTGTTCTTCGTGCTGCGTATCGTGCCCGGCGACATCGTCGAATTCAAACTGCGCGCCGAAGGCAGCGACGTCTCGCAGGAGGTCATCGAGAAGGAACGCGTCCGTCTCGGCCTCGACAAGCCGCTGATCGGCCAGTTCGGCGACTGGATGGTAGGGCTGGCGACGCTCAATCTCGGTCAGTCGATGTGGACCGAGCGCCCGGTGACGGAAGAGATCGCAAGCCGGCTGCCGCTCACCGTGGAACTCGCTATCCTGTCGATGCTGATCGCGCTGATTATCGCGGTGCCGAGCGGCATTATCGCCGCCGTCTACGATAGCACCTGGATCGATTACAGCGTCCGCATTTTTTCCATTGCCGGTTTGGCGGTGCCGCCGTTCTGGCTGGGCATGGTGATCGCCGTCGGGCTGCTTTACTTCTTCAACTGGCTGCCGCCGATCACGTCGCCGTCGCTGTTCACCGATCCGATCGGCAACCTGTCGCAATTGATCTGGCCGGCGCTCGCCGTGGGCTATCGCTACGCCGCGATCCTGACCCGCATCATGCGCTCCTCGGTACGCGAAGTGCTGAACGAAGACTACATCCGCACGGCGCGCGCCAAGGGCCTGCTTGAGTCTCTGGTCATCCGCCGCCATGCGCTGCCCAACGCGATGCTGCCGACCATCACCGTGGTCGGCCTCGAATTCGCCTTCCTGATCGGCGGACTGATTGTCGTCGAGCAGGTCTTTAACTTGAACGGCATCGGCAAGCTGTTCGTGCAGGCCGTCACGCGCAACGATTTTACGCTGACGCAAGGCATCATCATGTTGATCGCGACGGTGTCGCTTTTGATTACGCTGGTGGTCGATCTGCTTTATGGCATCCTCGATCCCCGCATCAGGTATCGGTAGGCCCATGACCGATCTGACCCTCACGCCGACCGTTCAACGCCGCAGCCATCCCGGCAAGATCGGCGCTTTCGTGCGCGCGCAACCGCTCGGCGCGATCGCTTTCGTCGTCATCATGGTGATGCTGCTGGCAGGCATTTTCGCGCCCTTCGTCGCGCCATACGATCCCGTTGAGATTGATTTTGCCTCGGTCATGGCGCCGCCGAGCCCGCTGCACGTCTTCGGAACCGATCCGTTCGGCCGGGATGTGCTGACGCGCATCATCTACGGCGCGCGGACTGCAATGGTCATCGGCTTCCTGTCGTCGTTCCTTGGCTGCAGCATCGGCGCGCTGATCGGCGTCGCCAGCGTCTATTATGGCGGCAAGATCGATCTTGTCGTGCAGCGCGCGGTGGACATCATGCTGGTGTTTCCGGTGATCGTGATGGCGCTGGTCGTCGTATCGATGCTCGGCCGTCATCCTGTGCTCGGCATCGACATGAACCTGATCCTGGCGATCGGCATCCCGATTATTCCGCAGGTGGCGCGCGTCATCCGCTCGGCGGCCCTGCCGGTGCGCAGTGCGGCCTTTGTCGATGCGGCGAGGCTGGCGGGTTTTAGCGGCGTGCGCATCATTCTCGGCCAGATGGTTCCCAACGTGGTCGCGCCCTACATTATTTTGCTGACGGCCTTCATTGCCCAATCGATCCTGCTCGAGGCCTCGCTCAGCTTCCTCGGTCTCGGGGTCGCCGACCCGACGCCGGCCTGGGGGCTGATGCTGTCGGGGAGTTCGGCGGACTTTTACCGCCAGGCCCCCTGGATCATCATTTTCCCGGGCGTCGCCATCAGCGTCGCGGTCTTTGCCTTCAACTTCTTCGGCGACAGTCTGCGCGACTGGCTTGATCCGAAATTCCACCGCTAGAGAATGAGCATGCAGATGATCGAAGACGAAATCGAAATTTCGACCAAACACGGCGTGATGCCGGCCTTCGTTTGCTATCCGTCGGAAGGCGGCCCGCATCCGGCGATTATCTTCTACATGGATGCACCGGGCATTCGCGAGGAATTGCGCAACATGGCGCGGCGTTACGCCCGCCAAGGCTATTACGTGATCCTGCCGGACCTGTACTACCGGCTCGGCACGCTGCGCTTCGACACGCACCGCCGTAACGCCGAGATGTCGGTCGTGATCCGCACGGTGCGCGATAGCATCGACGATGCGAAGATCATGGACGATACCGCCGCGATGTTCGGCTATCTCGATGGGCAGGCCGAAGTGAAGCCGGGCCCTGCGGCCGTGGTCGGTTATTGCATGAGCGGCTCATTTGTGGCCGCCGCCGCCATCCATTTCCCGGACCGTATCGCCGCCGCAGCCTCCTTCTACGGCATGCGCATCGTTACGGATAAGGACAACTCGCCGCACAAGTCTTTCGACAAGATCAAAGGCGAACTCTATCTGGCATTTGCCGAGGAAGATCCGGTGGTGCCGGCCGAGACTTTGCCGGTGATGAAAGCGGCGCTGGAAAAAGCCGGCACCAAGCACGAAATGGAGCGCTTTCCGGGCACTCATCACGGCTTCTGCTTCGTCGAGCGCGAGATTTACGACCGGCCGGCCGCCGAGCGCGCCTGGTCGAAGACTTTCGATCTGCTGGCGCGCACGCTGCGCTAGCGGACCGCGCCCTTTCAAGTCATCGCTGTTCCGGCCACGATTGCGGGCAGCGCGGATTCACGCGCCGCCGCCGGGCGTTGACCACCCGCGGCCTCCATGCAAAAGTTTCGATATAAGATCACCGTTCTCTCATAGAGAACAATATGAGAGACGCCACGCGTGAACAGCGCTTCGCTTCGAAAGTTTTTCGCCCCCGCGGCGATCGCCGTCGTCGGGGCCACCGAAGACACCTCGCGGTTTGGCGGCAAGGTGATGCAGCGCCTTCGGCAATTTGGCGCAACCGGCGAAGTTTTCCCGGTCAATCCGAGTTCGTCCTCGGTCAACGGTCTGAAGTGCTATCCCTCGATCCGCGATCTGCCGCGCGTTCCTGAGCACGTCGGCATCATGGTGCCGGCGACGCGTACCTTCGACGTGCTGGACGATTGCGCGGCGCTGGGCGTGCCGTTTGCGACGGTGTTCTCGTCAGGCTTTATCGAAACGGGCGACGAGGAAGGCCGCAAGCGGCAGGAGCGCCTTACGGCATTCGCCAGAGACACGGGCATTCGCATTCTCGGTCCGAACTGCAACGGCTTCGTCAATTTCGTTGACGGTTTTGCCTTTACCTCGACCGGCACGGTGGCGGCGGGCAGGGCGCCCGCGGGGCGCATTGCGCTGGTGGCGCAGAGCGGCGGCGCCGCGCAGGTCAATGTGATGTGGCGGGCCCAGCAGATCGGCCTCGGGCTCAGTTACGAAGTGAGTTGCGGCAACTCCGCCGACCTCGACATTCTTGCGTTCATGGATTTCATGGTCGACGACCCGCACACCGACGTCATCCTGGTGATGGCGGAAGTTTTGAAAGACGGGAAACGCCTGCTGGACATCGCGGCGCGTGCCGCGGCGGCAAACAAGCCGATCGTGATGCTCAAGCTTGGCCGCTCCGAAGCCGGAACCCGCGCCGCCATATCGCACACCGGCGCCTTGACCGGGTCCAGCGAGGCGCATGACGCCGCGTTTCGTCAAAGCGGCATTATTCGTGTCGATGATTGCAACGAACTCTACGAAGTCGCGATGCAGTTGCAGACCAAGCGGCTTCCGGCCGGCCGGTCGCTTGCGGCTTTGTCGGCTTCAGGCGGCAATGCCGTGCTGATGGCCGACTTGGGCGGGCGCCTGGGCATGACGTGGCCTGCCTTCCAACAAGCCACACAGGACGCGCTAAGCGAGATTTTGCCGAAACATGGCCAGGCGAATAATCCGACCGACGTCACATCCGCGGCCATCGGCGGCGCCAGCACCTACCGGCGCTGCATTGAGGTGATCGCTGCCGATCCCGGCATCGACGCCGTGGTGCCGATCCTGACCATGGCGGCGCAAAGCGACGTCGAGCAGGTCGCCGCTGCGATCCGCGATCTGAACAAACCGGGCGCGATCCTGTGGACCGGCGGCTGCAACAACAATCCGAACCTCACGCCGCGAACGCTGATCGAGCAGGGCGTGCCGGTGTATCGCGACGCCCACAATTGTCTGAAGGCGTTGCGCGCCGCGGCCGATTACGGCGCATTCCGGTCGCGGCCCGCCGAGGCCGTCGCGCCGCTGGCGCCAGACCTGGTCGCCCGGGCCCAAACTTTGCTTGCCGGAGCGGACGGCGTCGTCGGCGAACGTGACGCGCGCCGTGTCCTTTCCATGTTCGGCTTCGGTGCGCCGCGCGAAGGCCTGGCGCTGACCGCGGACGATGCGGTGCGCATTGCGCGTGATATTGGCGGGCCGGTCGCGCTCAAGATCAGTTCACCGCACATCGTGCACAAGACCGAGGCCAACGGTGTCGCGCTCAATGTTGTGGGCGAGGCCTCTATCAGGGCCGCTTTTGCCGCCATCATCTCGGCTGCCAAAGTTTACGATTCCGGCGCGACCATCGACGGCGTCCTGGTTCAGTGTATGGCGCCGCCCGACGGCGTCGACATGATCCTCGGCATCGCACCGGACCCGACGTTCGGCCGTGTCGTCATGGTGGGGCTCGGCGGCAGTCACGACGAGGTGCTCAAGGACGTCGCC
>CAITEM010000556.1 GCA_903891395.1 uncultured Hyphomicrobiales bacterium
ACGAGACCCACACCTTCGGCAGCCGCCTGCCGGACTTCTACGTTCACGTCGCCGACTGGATGCGCGACGCGCTCAACGGCAAATTCCCGGCGGACCACAAGAAGCGCGTCGATTTCGCAGCGCGCTAAGCGGCACTCAACACTTACGGAGCACGATCGATGACCGATAAATTTCCAGAGGAAGCCAAGAATTTCCGGCTGCTTGGTCATGACTCTTCGGCGGCTTTCGGCGGCGGCAGTCTGGTCGAGGTCGAGAAGGGCTTTGCCTATGTCGGCTCCGTCGGCGGCTCCAGTTTCAACGCGCCGGAAGGCTTCACCGTTCATGACGTGTCCGACCCGCGCAAGCCGCACAAGGTGGCCGAGTTTCGCGCGCCGCCGGGCGTGCACTGTCACAAGCTGCGTCTGGTCGGCAATGATTTGCTCTATGTGAATTCGGAGAAGCTCGCCGGCGACAAAGGCAAAGACGGCCGCGGCGGGCTTTATATTTTCGACATCAAGAACCCGCGCGAGCCTCGCCAGGTCGGCTTCTACGATATGCCAGGCAGCGGCCCGCACCGTTTCGGGGTCGACCGCAAGCGCAACCTCGCGCTGTTGCCGTGCGACGCCGAAGGCTGGAACAAGCGCGTCATCTGGACGCTCGACATCCGCGATCCGCTAAAGCCTGAAATCGTCAGCATCTGGGGATTGCCATGGCAGAAGGTCGAGGATGTAGCGCTCGGTAACGATCCGATGCCGGCCGACGACACCTGCACAGTGCACGGGCCGCCGATGATCCGCGGCAACCGTATGTACGCGGCGTTCTGGGGCGGCGGCATCGCCGTCATCGACTGCAGCGACCTCGCCAACATGGAACTGGTCGGCCACATCAACTGGTCGCCCCCCTTCCCCGGCGGCACCCATACCTGTTGGCCGATCGGCGACAAGCCTTACCTCATCGTCACCGATGAAGCCCGCGCCCGCAAGAATTATTGGGACGCGCAGTTCATGTGGATCGTCGATATCCGGGAAGAAACCAACCCGATCCCGGTGTCGAACTTCTTCCCGGACCGTGACAGATATTTCAATCGCGGCGGACGTTTCGGCGCGCACAACATCCTCGAGAACATCACCACCGAAGGACCGTGGGCCAATATCGTGTTCCTGACCTACTTCAACGCCGGCCTGCGCGCCGTCGACGTCAGCGACGTGCTTCGGCCGAAGGAAGTCGGCTACTACGTGCCGGCAACGCCCTCGACGCAGGAGGCGATCCAGTCCAACGACATCGGCACCGACGAGCACGGCCGCCTGTATCTGATCGACCGCTGGGGCGCCGGCATGCACATCGTCGAATACACCGGCTGATCTTTTAGCCAATCGAAGCAGAATTCGGCGCCAACGCTGGCGCCCGCCTTTTATGGAGAAGCGTTGTGGATCTGGGTCTCAGGGATAAAGTTGCGGTCATCACCGGCGGCAGCCGCGGCATCGGCAAAGCCTGCGCCAAGGAACTGCTGGCCGAAGGCGCCATCGTTGTG
>CAITEM010000557.1 GCA_903891395.1 uncultured Hyphomicrobiales bacterium
AACGGGGCGCCGCGGCCCGAACCGCGGCAATGCGGACAGGATCGCCGCCGTCCTCGGCATTGCCGCCCAACTTGATCTTGAGCAGCGTCCGGCCGGAGGCGGCTTTGGCAGCCGTGGCCATCGCGGCGGGGCGGGCGATGGATATCGTGTAGGCGGTGGTCAGCGGGCCGGGTTCAGGCAGGCCGGCAAGGGCGTAGACCGGCCGGCCGCTCCACTTGGCCTCGAAGTCCCAAAGCGCGCAGTCCACCGCGTTGCGGGCCGCGCCCGGCGGCATGGCACTTTGTAGCCCCTCGCGCGTTAGACCGGCGGTCAGACGCGGCCTGATGGCCTCGATGGCGGCCGTAACATTGGCAACACTCTCCCCATACCGCGCGTAAGGGACGCATTCGCCCCGGCCCTTGAAGGGGCCTTGGCGGAGTTCGGCCACCACCACGACCGCCTCGGTTTTGGCGCCGCGGCTGATGGTGAAGGTGCCGGCAATGGGCCACCGTTCCGTCATCAGGGTAAGGGTCAAATTATGGGACAAATTCAAGCACCTGAGGGTCGGTTTAGGGCCGGTCAAACCCTCGACAGGTTCGTGAGCCTGGGTCAAGTATGAGTGTTAACATCCCCGATTCCGGGGCTCCTGGTAGACCGTTTTCGAGGCAATGCGCGTGAGCGATACCCTGCTGGATGGGAAGGCCGAAGGCGAGCATCTGCGGCTCGCTGCAGGCGGCGCGTGGATCGCCGTCAACGCGCGCAGCCTCGAAGCCCAGGTCGCTCAAGCGTCACGCCACACCGATGGCGTGAAGAACGTCGATATCGACATGACGGCGATTCAGCGCCTCGACACGTTCGGCGCCTGGTTGCTGCAGCGGCTGGTGCGCGATTTCAAAGCGCACGGCGCCGATGCCAAAGTGACGGGGCTGAAAGACGATTTCCGTCAATTGATGGATGAGCTGAGCGCGGTCAAGCCGGAGATCGTGGTGCCGGATACGCGCGCGGAAGCCATCGTCAACGCGTTCGGCGCGGTCGGCGAGAACATTGTCGCGGTCGGCGACACGCTGTCGTCGATGGCCAATATGCTGGGCGCGCTGATCGTCGCGTTTTTTCGCGTATTGACGCATCCGCGCAACTTCCGTTTCACCTCTCTGGTGCACCAGCTCGACAACGTGGCGTGGCGCGCGGTGCCGATCGTGCTGCTGATCACGTTTCTGATCGGCTGCATCATCGCGCAACAGGGCCTGTTTCATTTCCGCCGATTTGGCGCCGACGTCTTCGTCGTCGACATGGTCGGCATTCTGGTGTTGCGCGAACTGGGCGTGCTGATCGTCTGCATCATGGTGGCCGGCCGTTCCGGCTCCGCCTACACCGCCGAACTCGGCTCCATGAAAATGCGCGAGGAAATCGACGCGCTGCAGACCATGGGGTACGACGCGACCGAAGTGCTGATCCTGCCGCGCGTCATCGCGCTGATCATCGGCGTACCGATCCTCACCTTTCTCGGTTCGATGGCCGCGCTGTATGGCGGCGGCCTGGTGTGCTGGCTGTACGGCGGCATCGACCCCGACATCTTTCTGTCGCGCCTGAAGGAAGCGATCGCGCTCAACACCTTCGAGGTCGGCATGATCAAGGCGCCGTTCATGGCGTTGATGATCGGCCTGGTGTCCAGCGTCGAAGGCATGGCGGTGAAGGGCAGCGCCGAGTCGCTCGGTCGGCAGACCACGGCTTCCGTCGTTGAATCGATCTTCCTCGTGATCGTGATGGATGGACTGTTCGCCATCTTCTTCGCGTCGATTGGAATGTAGACGATGGCTTTGGCACCGAAAGCGAAAGGCGAGGGTCCGATCATCGAAGTGCGCGACATTGTCGCGGGCTTCGGCGATCACGTCGTGCTCAACCACGTCGATCTCGACGTGCATCGCGGCGAAGTGCTCGGCTTCGTCGGCGGCTCCGGCGCCGGTAAATCGGTGCTGATGCGCACCATCATCGGGCTGGTGCCCAAGCGCGAGGGCACCATCAAGGTGTTCGGCGTCGATATGGACGCGGCGACTTTTGATGAACGGCAGGCGGTCGAGCGGCGCTGGGGCATCCTGTTTCAGCAGGGCGCGCTGTTCTCGTCGTTGACCGTCATGGAAAATCTTCAGTTCCCGGTGCGCGAATATCTCAACGTATCGCAACGCCTGCTTGATGAACTGGCGGTGGCCAAGCTGGAAATGGTCGGCCTGGACGCCTCGGTCTGCGACAAGCTGCCGTCGGAACTGTCCGGCGGCATGACCAAGCGCGTGGCGCTGGCCCGCGCGCTGGCGCTCGACCCCGAGATCGTCTTCCTGGACGAGCCGACGTCGGGACTCGACCCCATCGGGGCGGGCGATTTCGATACTTTGATCGCGACTTTGCAGCGTACTTTGGGTCTGACCGTTTTCATGGTAACCCATGATCTCGACAGTCTGCATACGGTCTGCAATCGAATTGCCGTCCTGTTCGAAGGCAAGGTGATCGCGACTGGAACGATGGCCGAAATGCTCGCTTCCAAACATCCATGGCTTATCTCCTACTTCCACGGCAAGCGGTCGCGGGCGGGGCACGCGGCGGATTTCGAGGCAAGAGCGTGACAGGGCGGATAGATCATCTTGGGGCGCAGGCCTCGAACAGGAGTTGCTGAGTGGAGACCAGAGCCAATTACGTGCTGATCGGGGTGTTCACGCTGGCCGTTGTGCTGGGCGTGTTCGGCTTCGTCTACTGGTTTCAGAACATCGGCGGTACCGGGGAACGCGCTTTCTACCGCGTACAGTTCGAAGGCTCCGTGTCCGGCTTGCGTACCGGCGCCTCCGTGCTGTTCAACGGCATCAAGGTCGGCGAAGTGACCGAACTCAAGCTCGACGCGCAGAAGCCCAAGCAGGTGGTCGCCGGTATTTCGGTCGACAAGATCGTCGCCATCCGGCCCGACACCGAGATCGGCCTGGAGTTTCAGGGCCTGACCGGCATTTCGGCGCTGGCGCTCAAGGGCGGC
>CAITEM010000558.1 GCA_903891395.1 uncultured Hyphomicrobiales bacterium
GCAACGCGCCGATCAGCGTGCGCGACGCGGAAGCCCCGCGCATCGACGCCGACAATCTCACGGCCGCGCTGGCGGGCGTGAAGGCCACCGGCGGCTTCATGAGCGCCGCTTCGCCCGGCGTCGTGTCGCTGTTTTTCCGCACCGACTATTACAAGGACTTCGAGACCTACATCTACGCCATCGCCGACGCGATGAAGCATGAATACGAGACGGTTGCGAAGGCCGGCTTCGTGTTGCAGATCGACTGCCCCGATCTCGCCATGGGCCGCCATATTCAATACGCCGATCTCAGTGTGCCGGAATTCCGCAAGCGCGCACAGCTTCACGTCGAGGCGCTCAACCACGCGCTGGCCGATATTCCGAAAGAACAACTGCGCATGCATGTTTGCTGGGGCAATTACGAAGGCCCGCATCACCGCGACGTGCCGCTGGCCGACATCATCGACATCGTGTTCAGCGCGCGGCCGAACGCAATCTCATTCGAGGCCGCCAATCCACGTCATGCGCATGAATGGACATTGTTTGAGACCGTCAAGCTGCCCGACGGCAAGGCGCTCATTCCAGGCGTACTGGAGTCGAAATCGAATTTCATCGAGCATCCCGAACTGATCGCACAGCGCATCGGCCACTACGCCAGACTGGTCGGGCGCGAGAACGTCATCGCCGGTTCAGATTGCGGCTACGGCACCTGGGTCGGACAGGCGGCGGTCGATCCCGACGTCGTGTTCGCGAAATTCAAGGCAATGGCGGAAGGCGCGGCCATCGCGTCGAAGCAGTTCTGGAAATAACCGGCGTCAGCCAGCGCGCCACCGCTTGTAGAAGCGCGGTACCATCAGCATGACCGCCAGCAAGCCGAGCGCGAGCAAGGCGTAACGCAGATTGTTGGCGTTGCCGGCAATCGCCTCGCGCCCGGCGACGCCGATCCACGTGTAAATGAACGTCGACGGCATCATGAAGACGATGGTCGCGAGCAGGTAATGGACAAACGGGATGTGCGTCAGGCCGAGCAGATAGTTCAAGACGTTGTAGGGAAATATCGGCACCAGACGCACGAAGGCGACGAACTGCCAGCCGTCCCGATCGACGCTGCCGACGATGCCTTTGGTCCGCGGCCCTGCCCGGGCTTCAACCCAGTCGCGGGCGACGTAACGCGCCACCAGAAACGCCAGCGCCGCGCCGAGGCTGCCGCCGGCGAGATTGAGCGCGCTGCCGAAATAGGGCCCGAACAGCGCGCCGCCGATCAGGTCGAAGAGACTGCCGGGCACCATGACCACGGTAGCAACGCCATATAGCAGGACAAAGCCGACCGGCGCCCAGACGCCAAGGCCGGCGATCCGCGCCTCCAGCGCCTCGGCGCTGATGACGCCGTCGAAGGCCCAGTACAGGGCCGCCGCGCCGGCTATGACAAGCAGGACAATCAGCGCAAGAAACCAGCGTCGTGGATGCGCCATAGCCCGGCTTGGTGGACGAAAACGAAGGGATGGTGCGCGCGACAGGGATCGAACCTGTGACCCCTACCATGTCAAGGTAGTGCTCTTCCGCTGAGCTACGCGCGCATTGTCGGGTTGGTCTTATCGGCTCCCCACCAGAGTGACAAGGCCGCCGCGCAGGGAAATCTGGCGGGCTCAACCCGCGGTTAATTTCAGGCCGAAGGACCGAAATAGGCCCGTACGGCGACAAAAATCGCGCCGCCGACCGCAAATAGCAGCAAAGGATGCAGCTTTGGCCGCCAGGTCAGCAGCCCGGCGGAGCCGATCGCCAAGACCCAGGCCAACACACCGCCGCCGCCGATCCGCAGGATAGAGACCACGCCGGCGAGGAACAGTCCGCTGCCAACCGGCGCCAGGCCCTCCTCGAGCGCCGTGTGCCAGCTCTTGCCGCGATGCCGGTTCCAGAACTGTACGACGGCGTAGCAAAGCAGCGACGACGGCAGGAACAGCCCGACGGTGGCCGCCAAGGCGCCCATCCATCCTGCGACATGCCAGCCGATCGCCGTCGCCAGCATCGTGCCGGGTCCGGGTGCTGCGCGGGACAAAGCGAACAAATCGACGAACTCGCGCGCCGTCACCCAATGATGCACATCGACGACCTGATGCTGGATGCCGGCGAGAACGCTGGCGCCGCCACCGATCGACAGCAGCGAGAACGGCACGAACACGATCAATAGGCCGAGTGGCAGGTCGTCACGCACGGGCGCGTCTCCTGAACCAGGCCGCGAATACAGACAGCGGTCCGACAACGACCACCACGGCAAGCAGCGACCAGTGCAGCAAACCCACCGCGATGAAGCAGGCGAGAAAGGCGGCGAGGGCTTCGGGCCGATGCGTCGCCCGGCGCGCGCCTTTGACCGCGACGATCAAAATCAAGCCGATCGCCGCGGCCGTGACGCCGTCGAGCGCATCCTCCGCGAACGGCGTCTTCTGCAGAATGCTGTAGGAACTCGCCAGCGCGATCACCGCGAAAAATGGGCCACCGAGCAAACCGACCAATGCAGCAACCGAGCCGAGCGGACCTTTCAACTTGTTGCCGATATAGACCGACAGATTGGCGATGTTGGCGCCGGGCAGGACCTGGCTCACCGCGAGACCCGACAGGAATTCGTCTTCCGAGATCCAGCGCCGGATCAGCACCGCTTCACGAAACACCCATCCTGACAGCCCGCCGCCGAAGCTCAGCAAGCCGATGCGGAAGAACATGAGGAAAATGGCAGGAATGGAAGCGGGATATTCCCGTTCAGTGGACGTCATTCTCGGGGCGACTCATCCGGGGAGAGGACGGCCAATCTGCTCCCCTCGCCGCACGCCGACAATCTATTTAGGCGGCCAGCATTTTGTTCACTTCGCTGACGAGATCGCGAAGATGAATGGGCTTGGACAGAACCTTGGCCTGCTTCGGGGCGTTGGAATCGGCGTTGAGCGCCACGGCGGCAAAGCCGGTGATGAACATGATCTTGATGTCGGGATCGAGTTCGGCGGCCCGGCGAGCCAACTCAATTCCGTCCATTTCCGGCATCACGATATCGGTGAGCAGAAGCTCGAACGGTTCCTCGCGCAGGCGCTGATAGGCAGAAAGACCATTGTCATACGATGTGACATCGAATCCGGCGTTTTGCAGCGCTTTGACCAGAAAGCGGCGCATATCGGTGTCGTCTTCAGCCAACAGGATTTTCGACATACGCTTTAACGCCCCTTAACCGCTGACCCGAAGGCCTTGTGCCCCACCGTCCCCATAAGACTTATGCCGGGTAAATAACGCGTGAACCCAAAGCACCCCTTGGCATTGTCCTCCGGCGCATGGACAATAGAAGGTATAGGGCTCTTAGGACGCCTTTTTGTAATGGATTTATGGCTGCCCATGGGCCGTTTCCCGCATGACTGACGCTCGCCACGAACTCGACCCGGCCTTCGAAATCATCGAACCGGAAGCCTATTCGGCACCGGTCCTGTTCAACTCCCCGCACAGCGGTTCGACCTACCCGCTCGCCTTTCTGGAACTGTCCAGACTCGACGTCGGCACTTTGCGCCGGTCGGAAGACAGCTTTGTCGATGCGCTGGCCGCAGGCGTGGTCAGGCACGGCTATCCGCTGATGCGAGCGCATTTCCCGCGCTGCTTCGTGGACGTAAATCGCGAGCCTTACGAGCTGGATCCACGCATGTTCGATGGCCGTCTGCCGTCCTTCGCCAATACCCGCTCGATGCGTGTGGCAGGGGGCCTCGGAACCGTGGCGCGCGTCGTCGGGGACGCCCAGGAAATCTACGACCAGCGCATTCCGGTTGATGACGCGCTTCAGCGAATAGAGACGCTATACAAGCCCTATCATCGCGCTCTGCGACGGCTTTTCGGCAAAATGCACCGTGATTTCGGCGCGGCGATGCTTGTGGACTGCCACTCGATGCCGTCGAGCGCGGGGCATAAGGACGAACGTCCGCGTCCCGAATTCGTGCTCGGCGACCGTTACGGCACCAGTTGCGTCGGCGTGGTGGCAGAAACCGTGGAGTCCACGTTGCGGACGATGGGTTATACCGTCAGCCGCAATAAACCCTACGCCGGCGGCTTCATCACCGAGCATTATGGCAACCCCTCCGCGGGCCTGCACGCCATCCAACTCGAGATTAACCGCGCGCTCTATATGGACGAGCGCCGCTACGAGCGCACCGGACACTTCGATCGCCTGGCCGCCGATCTGGAAACGCTGGCGCAGCGGCTCGGCGAGATCCCGCTCGAAGAACTTCGCCCCTATCGCGCAGCGGCCGAGTAAGCGTTCGTACGCAAACAAAAAACAAAGAAGAGTTGCGCAAAAAAAAGGGCCGCTCACTGAAGAGCGGCCCAAGTCTAGGGAGGAAACGCCCAAGGAGGGCAACGGTATCGCTACCGCATTGCA
>CAITEM010000559.1 GCA_903891395.1 uncultured Hyphomicrobiales bacterium
AATAGAGATTATGCGGCATGACTGTTGCGCCAATGATGCCGATGGCGATGTAGAGCATCTCGGGGTTAGTCAGAATTTCCGGTGCCGGCACAAAGCCGCCGAGCACGGCGGCGACGGGCGGCGCCGCCAGCGCGATCTGAATCATGAAACAGACCGCGATGACGACCAGCAGCGCGACGATGAAGGCTTCGAGAAAACGGAAGCCTTTGTTCATCAGGAGCAACAGCAGGAAGGCGTCGAGACCGGCGACCAACGCACCGGCCAGCAGCGGCAGCCCGAACAACAGCTTGAGCGCGATGGCCGTGCCGATCACCTCGGCGAGGTCGCAGGCGATGATCGCCAGTTCGCAGGCGATCCACAGCATGACGCCAACCGGCCGCGAATAGGCCGCCCGGCACGCCTGCGCCAGGTCGCGCCCGGTGGCGATGCCCAGCCGTGCCGCCAAAGCCTGCAACAGGATCGCCATCAGGTTGGACAGCATGATGACGGACAGCAGCGTGTAACCGAACTTGGAGCCGCCGGCGAAGTCGGTGGCCCAGTTGCCCGGGTCCATGTAGCCGACCGAGACCATGTAGCCCGGCCCTGAGAAGGCGATCAGGTGACGCAGCCAGGAGCCTTTGGCTGGGACCGCGACGGTAGCGAAGACCTCCGAGAGGCTCGCCTGCTCGTCCGCCTCCATCCGGTAACGCCAGCCAACTTTGCCTTCGTTCATGGGGCTTTCAATCGAGTCGGTGCGCACCGTCACGAGGGCACCCTGACATGCAGTTGCTAATTAGTTGCAACTAATCTGACAGCCGGCACCCATACGGTCAAGCTTGTTGCGAACGATTTGCAAGAGGAGACAACAAAGTAAGAGGCGATGGACGTCCTGAAGTGCCAGTGTTTTGAGGTGTTGGGCGCTAGCGCGCGTCCCTCACCCCGAGGTGCCGCGAAGGCGGGCGTCGACGGGCGACGGCCCGTCTCTGGCCGTTCATCCTTGGAGGCCTCGCGCGAGAGCGCGCTCTCACCTCAGGATGACGGATTGGGCTACTCCTCGTCGCTCGGCTTGGCCGCCGGCGCGCCGCGGAATTTGTTGTTCTTCGGCAGGCCCTGCGCGATACGACCGGCGTCGGCGCGTTTGCCGCGCCAATCCTTGAGGTCCTTCATCGACATGGTCTGGGTGCGCCCTGCCCCGTCGAGCCAGGTCAGGCCCTCGTCGGCCTTGAACGTCGTGACGTCGGACAGTCCGCCGTCGGCATAGCGTTGCAGGCGCACGCCGCGGCCGCGCGTCATTTCTGGAATTTCGTCAATGCCGAAAATTACCATCTTCCGCTTGGTGCCGATGGTCGCGACCATTTCACCATCGACCGTGGTCAGCGCCACGGCCTTGTCGGGGGCTTTCAGGTTCAGCACCTGCTTGCCCTTTCGGGTGGTGCCGAGCACCTCGTCTTCCGGCACGACGAAGCCGTTGCCGCCGTAGCTCCCGACAAGGAATTTGCGTCCCCCAACGAAAGCTTGCGCGGACACGATTTCGGCGTCCTGCTCGATGTCGAAGAACATGCGCACCGGCTCGCCGTGACCGCGGCCGCCGGGCAACTTCGACCCTTCCAGCGTGTAGAACTTGCCGTTGCCGGCGAAGATGATGACCTTCGCCGTGGTCTCCGTCGGGAACGCGAATTTCAGTGCATCGTCGGTCTTGAAGGCGACGCCCGATAGATCCGTGACGTGGCCGCGCAGCGCGCGGATCCAGCCCT
>CAITEM010000560.1 GCA_903891395.1 uncultured Hyphomicrobiales bacterium
CACCGCCGACAGGAAGGCGTACTTCGAATTCGACGCCCAGCCGGCCATGATGATGCCGTAGACCATCAGCGACGAGATCGCGAAGATGTACAGAACGCCGACATTGATGTCGGAAATCGCCCAACCGAGATTGACCGGGATCACGGCCCAGGCGCCGAGCGCCAAGACGCAGGTGACCAGCGGCGCTAGGAGAAATACGCCCTTGTTGGAACCCGACGGGATCACCGGCTCCTTCAGGACGAATTTGATCAGATCGGCGAAGGACTGAAACAACCCCCAGGGCCCGACCACGTTGGGGCCGCGGCGCATCTGCACCGCCGCCCAGATCTTGCGGTCGGCCAACAGCACGTAAGCGACGCCGATGAGCAAGAGCACCAGTAGCAGCAGCGACTCCCCCACCATGATGAGAACCGGCCAGATATAGGTCATGAAGATGTCGGCCATGATCCTACTCCGCCGCCGTTTTGGCTGACGCATTCGCCAGTGCCGAACATTCGGCCATGATGGCGGAGGCGCGCGCGATCGGGTTGGTCAGGTAGAAATCGGTGACGGGAGCGCGCAGCGGCGCCTTGTCGAACGAACCGCCCAGATTGGCCAGCGCCGAGATATTCGCCGCGTCACCCGCAGCGATCCGGTCGAGCCGCATCATGTGCGGATAGGCGGCGTACAGCGCCTGTCGCAGCGCGCCGAGCGAGTCATAGGGCAGCTTGTGGCCGAGCACGTCGGACAAAGCGCGCAGGATCGCCCAGTCCTCGCGGGCGTCACCCGGCGGAAAGGCGGCGCGCTGCGCCATCTGCACGCGGCCCTCGGTGTTGACGTAAATCGCGGATTTCTCCGGATAGGCAGCGCCCGGCAGGATCACGTCGGCACGGTGCGCGCCCTTGTCGCCATGGGTGCCGATGTAGACCACGAAAGGTCCCGCTGCGACGTCGATCTCGTCGGCGCCGAGCAGGAACAGCACGTCCGTGCCGCCGGCGGCCATATCGGCGGCGGTCTTGCCGCCCTTGCCCGGTACAAAGCCGATGTCGAGCGCGCCGACGCGCGACGCCGCCGTGTGCAACACCGAGAAACCGTTCCAGCCCTCGGCGATGACGCCGAATTCGGCGGCGGCCTTGGCGGCGAGCGAGGCGAAGGTGGCGCCGTCTTTGCGCGCCAGCGCGCCGGCGCCAAGGATGATCAGCGGGTTCTTCGCGGCCTTAAAGGCTTCGGCGAATTTGGTCTTGCCCAGACCCGCCAAGCTCTCCGCGCCAGCGCCGAGATAGTCGTATGAATATGTCAGGTCGGCCTTCTCGCCGATCAGCGCGATCGGGAAATTGCCGACGCGCGAACGTTTGCGGATGCGGGCGTTGAGTACCGCCGCCTCGCGGCGCGGATTGCAGCCGACGATCAACAGCGCGTCGGCATTCTCGATGCCGGCGATGGTCGAATTGAACAGATAGCTGGCGCGTCCCCAGGCCGGATCGAACGCCGCGCCGTCCTGACGCGCATCGATGTTGACGCTGCCGAGCCGGGTCACCAGGTCCTTGAGCGCGAACATCTCCTCGACGCCGGAGAGATCGCCGGCGATAGCGCCGACATTGCTGCCGGCGGCTTTCACCTTGTCGGCAATCGCCGCGAAGGCTTCGGCCCAGGTCGCGGGACGCAATTTGCCGTTGCTGCGGATGTAAGGCTGATCCAGCCGCTGCGTACGGAGACCGTCGACGATGTGGCGGGTCTTGTCGGAGATCCACTCCTCGTTCACGTCTTCGTTGACGCGCGGCAAAATGCGCATGACCTCGCGGCCGCGCGTGTCGATGCGGATGGCGGAGCCGAGCGCGTCCATGACGTCGATCGACTGCGTCTTGTTCAATTCCCACGGCCGCGCCGCGAA
>CAITEM010000561.1 GCA_903891395.1 uncultured Hyphomicrobiales bacterium
GAATATTCCGGCGACATTCATACGTCCGGCGTGCATCTGCTCGGCCTGATCAACGAAATCCTCGATCTGTCGCGCATCGAAGCCGGCCGTTACGAACTCAACGAAGAGTCGGTCTCGCTGGTCGGCATCGTCGAAGACTGCCATCATCTGTTGAAGCTGCGCGCCACCAACCGCGGCATCACCATGCACGAAGTCTACGAGCCCGACATGCCGCGGCTGTGGGCCGACGAGCGCGCGATCCGCCAGATCTGCCTCAACCTGTTGTCGAACGCCATCAAGTTCACGCCACAGGCCAGCGAAATCTGGCTTAAAGTGGGCTGGACCGCTTCCGGCGGCCAATACATGAGCGTGAAAGACACCGGCCCGGGCATTCCGGAAGAGGAAATCCCGATCGTGCTGGCCTCGTTCGGCCAAGGCTCGAACTCGATCAAATCCGCCGAACAGGGCGCCGGCCTCGGCCTGCCGATCGCCAAGAGCCTGACCGATCTGCACGGCGGCACTTTCGTCTTCAAATCCAAGCTGCGCATCGGCACCGAAGTCATCGTCACCTTCCCGCCGGAACGTGTCGTTGCGGCGATGGCGCCGATGACGGACGCGCCCTCGATCACACCCCCCGCGCCCGGCGAACCGATCCTCACGCCTGAGGAGCGCCGCCGGCTGAGCCGCCGGCCGCTGTTACGTGCAGGTACCTAAAGGCCGGCACCTTCGGATAATTGCGTTCCCGGCCCTGCGGCCTATGTTCACGGAAGATTCTGTCTTGAGACGGACTGATGATCGAGAGCCCTTGTGTCAAGATCTGCACGCTCGACGCCCGCGCCGGCCTCTGTCTCGGCTGCGGACGCACGATCGGCGAAATCGCACACTGGTCCGCGATGACCGCCGCCGAGCGCAGCCAAATCATGGCGGATCTGCCCGTCCGCCTTATCAACGCTAAGAAAAACGATGCCGAAGCCGCGACAGGGAAATAACAGTTTCAGCCGCCGCCTGACGTGGTCGTTCGTGCTTGGCGCGGCGGTTTCGTTGGCCGCGCTGATCGCCAGCGAAGATCAGGACGCCATCGCGACGCTGCTGCGCCACGACGTCGCCTCGCTGGTGCTCAAGATCGTGCTGCTGGTGTGCGTCGGCGGACTGGTGCTGGTGCTGTTCCGCGAAAAATTGTCGAAGGCGCTGGAGGCCACGCTGTTCTGGGCCATCGTCGGCCTGTTGCTGGTGGTCACCTACAGCTATCGCTTCGAACTGGAGGACGTTACCGATCGGGTGGTCGCGGAAATGATGCCGGGTCATGTCGCTGGCCATGGCCGCAACGCCCAGGTGGTGCGCGGCAATAGCGGCGACTTCGCCGTGGCCGCCCATATCAACGGCGCCAAGATCCCGATGGTGCTCGATACCGGCGCAAGCTCGGTGGTGCTGACGCAAGAGGCCGCCAAGGCCGCCGGCCTGCCGATCGAAGTGCTCAATTATTCCGTCAGCGTCGACACCGCCAACGGCCGCACGCACGCGGCCCCGGTGACGCTCGATCGCCTCGCCGTCGGCGGGCTGACCGAGCGCGCGGTGCCGGCGCTGGTCGCGCAGAACGGCCAGCTCAAGACCAACCTGCTCGGCATGAGCTTTCTCAACCGGCTGGAAAGCTGGGAAGTCCGCGGCGACAGCCTGCGCATGCGCGGCGCGCCCTGAACAGCGGCGTTAAATCAAACTGACGATGAATCGCAGCGACGCGAACATCAGGAATACGCCGAAGGCGATTTCGAGTTGGCGCCGCGGCAGCCAGTGCGCCAGCCGCACGCCATAGCTTGCCGTGTAACTCGACACCGGCGCCATGAAGGCGACGCCGAACAGCGACACGAAACCGACCGACAGCGGCGGCAATTGGTCCTGGTGCCGCCAGCCCGCCAGCATATAGCCAATGGTACCGGCAATCGTGATCGGCACGCCGACGCCAGCCGACGTCGCCACCGCGCGCTGCATGGTCTGGCCGTAGAGGGTGAGCACGGCATTCGATATCGCGCCGCCACTGACGCCAACCAGCGATGAAAACAGCCCGGTGACGAAGCCGTAGAACCGCATCAGGGCGCCGCCCGGCAATTCCGTGCCAAGGCTCCAGCGATCGCCGCCGGCGAACATGCGTATCGAAATGAAGCTCGCGAAAATAACGAACGCGACTTTGAACACGGTGCCTGGCGCGTAACTCGCGGCAACCGATCCGATGGCGACACCGACGATCGCCGGAACGGTCCAGATGCGCACCACCTGCGGGATAACCGCGCCGCGCTTCTTGTGTGCGACGAAGGAGCGGAACGTGGTCGGCACGATGATGGCGAGCGAGGTGCCGATGCAAAGCTGCATGCGCACCTCTTCCGGCACGTTGAGCGCACGAAATACTTCGTACAGCACCGGCACGATGACGGCGCCGCCACCGATGCCGAACAGACCCGAGAAAATGCCGGTCACCACGCCCGCGGCAACGATCAGGAGCGCGAGCCACGCCAGTTCGCCGATCGGATAGCCCAACAGCATTCTTCCCCCGGCCCGCGGCTTTTTATTGGCGCATGATCTTTTCCGAAAACCGGTAACCACTTTTCGGGATCATGCGCATGCTAGGCCGCGATGTTCGACAAATCCTTGGCGCTGTCCAGCATCCGCGCCAGCGCATCAGCCATGATAGCCGGGCCGGCACCGGGTTTGACCGACTCGGTCGCCAGATGACGGCGGAAGGCGCGCGCGCCCGGCACCGCGCGGAACAGGCCGAGCACATGGCGGGTGATCGAATTGAGCCGGACGCCCTTGACCATCTCCGCCTCGATGTACGGCATGAGCGCGAGCGCGACCTCCTGCGCCGTCGCAAAAGGCGCGGCTTCGCCGAACAGCAGAGGATCGACGTTCAGAAGCCGCCACGGTTCCTGATAGGCGGCGCGGCCCATCATGACGCCATCGACATGCGCGAGCTGGGCCTGCGCCTGCTCGACGGTCGTGATGCCGCCGTTGATGATGATGTCGAGGTCCGGATGCGCCGCCTTGAGACGATGCACGATCGCGTAATCGAGTGGCGGCACCTCGCGGTTTTCACGCGGCGACAATCCCTTCAGCCAGGCTTTGCGCGCATGCACGATCAAGGCGTCGGTCCCGGCCGCCTTCACGGCGGCGGCAAAGCCGAACAACGCCTGCTGCGGGTCCTGATCGTCGACGCCGATGCGGCACTTGACCGTGACGGGGATTTTCACCGCCGCCTTCATCGCCGCGACGCCTTCCGCAACCAGCCCCGGCTCGTTCATGAGGCAGGCGCCGAAGCGGCCTTCCTGAACCCGGTCTGACGGACAGCCGACATTGAGATTGATTTCGTCATAACCGAACGCCTCGCCAATGCGCGCGCACTCCGCCAGCGCCTTCGGATCGTGGCCGCCGAGTTGCAGCGCCACAGGATGTTCCGCCGCGTCGAAGCCGAGCAACCGCGCCCGGTCGCCGTGCAGGATCGCGCCCGTCGTCAGCATCTCGGTATAGAGCAAGGCCCGGTGCGTCATGAGGCGATGGAAGAACCGGCAGTGCCGGTCGGTCCATTCCATCATCGGGGCGACACAAACTCGGCGGGACCGATCAAGAGCCTTTTTTTGTGATTTATCAGGCATTTCTATGATTTTGCCATTGTCTAATGTCGCATCATTTTCGGCTCATTTTGATCCATTTTTGTCGCCCGTGGCACGACTTTGTCATACCATTTAGGTTCGTGTCGTACTGCTCTCATCAATATCGGCTTGTAAGCGCCGCCCTTGTGATGTCCGCCTATCCTAAAATCAGACATTCGTCAGGCTTCCCGATTATCCGCTAAGTGCCAGATTCAAAATCGCCCCGCGAATGGCCATGACGCTCAGCGATTACTCTGCTGCGGAACCTCGTTTTCTTTCATGATCTTCGCCCATTTTTTGATCTCGTCAGAAAGATATTGGCGCAGGTACTCAGGCGTACGACGCTCGGGTGCCACGACCGTTGAAGCGAGTTCGCCTAAGCGGGCCTTCACGTTAGGATCGTCCACGGCCTTCGAAATTGCCTCACTCATTTTCTTGACGATCTCAGGTGGCGTGCCCTTGGGCATAAAGAACGCGTTCCAGTAGTAGCCGTCAGTCACGTCGAGGCCCTGCTCTTTCGCCGTCTTCAAGTCCGGAAAGAGTGACGTACGATCAGCTGTAAGCACGGCGAGTAATTTGACAGAGTTGTTGTTGACAAAGGGCACAGCCGAAACCGCAAGCGGGCAATAGTAATCGATTTCGCCAGCCACCATATCAAGCAACGCAGGGGCGGCCGCGCGGTACGGCACATGTGTCGCCTTGGCGCCGGCCGCCTTGGTGATCATTGCACAGGCAAGATAGGGCGCCGCGCCGATACCCGCCGATCCGAAACGCACGTTCTCCTGATTTTTGTTCAAATAGGCGACAAATTCCTTCACGTTAGAAACTGGCAGCGTCTTGCGCGCCAACAGCACGAGCGGTTGATCGGTGACGAGCGCAACGGGTTCGAAATCCGTTATGGTATTCGCCGGCGGCGGGTCAAAAAGATATTGGCTCTGTGCGAATGTGTCGATTGCGCCGATAATCATCTGATAGCCATCGGGATCAGCATGGGCAACGCGCATCACAGCGGTTGAGCCGCCGGCGCCTCCGCGGTCCTCGATAATCACTAACTTGCCGAGGATTTCCGATACCTTGCTAGCAATAATCCGCGCCTGAATATCCGTGCCGCTACCGGGCCCAAACGGAACCGTCAATGTGATCACCCGGCTTGGCCAGTCATCGGCGGCTAAGGCAGGCGCGCCAGAGACAATCCATCCCAGAGTGAGCCCTAAGGCGACGCGCAACAAATGCTTTTTCATTATTTCTCCCTTGTCTGATTTTTTTGCCAGTTTTGCTCAAAGACGACGTCGCATTCAGCCCCTCACCTGTAAGGCTCTCCACACTTTCTCTGATGTGCAGGGCATGTCGATATGGCTGTGCGCGCCCGCGCGCACGAGAGCATCGGCAATCGCATTGGTAATAGCGGGGAGCGAGCCAGTGACACCGCATTCACCGGACCCCTTAACGCCGAGCGGATTCTTTGGAGACGGTACTGGATGAAACTCGGTGTCGATTGACGGCAAATCAACAGCTCGCGGCATCGCATAGTCCATGAAGGTGGCGGTCAGAAATTGCCCTTCGCTGTCGTATTGGCAGTGCTCCATGAGCACTTGCCCAAGCCCCTGACAAACGCCGCCATGCACTTGCCCATGCACGATGGCGGAATTGATAACGGTACCGACATCGTCAACTGCGAGATAGCGATCAAGCCTCGTCTTGCCCGTCGCTGGATCAATAACGACCTCGCAGATATGACAGCCATTTGGAAAATGCATGTCAGGTGCGATATATTCACCTTCTGTGTCCAGCGACTCGTCGTCAAACACGCCAGACTGCATCCGCATCTCCTTCGCGAGATCAAGAAGCCCGATGCAGCGGTCGGTCCCTACCACTTGAAAACTGCCGGCAACGTATTCGATATCAACCTCACCGACTTCGAGATGCTGTGCTGCGGCCTTGCGCCCCTTTTCTATGATGGCCTCGCAGGTGCGCGCCAAAGCCGAGCCCGCCATAATCATCGAGCGCGAGCCGACCGTGGCAAAGCCGAGTGTTGGAAGCTCACGGCTGTCACCCTGGCGCAACTCGATTTTGTCGTACGGAATTCCAAGCCAGTCGGCGACGACCTGCGGAAACGATGTCTCATGGCCCTGCCCGTGCGATTGCGTTGCGACAAACAGCAGGACGCGTCCGTCATCGGCGAAGCGGATTTGCGAACTTTCCTGCCATGAGCCACCGACACACTCAAGGAAGTTGGCGATGCCGAGACCACGTACAAAACCACGCTTCTTGTCGGCGCGCGCGCGAGCGGCAAAGCCTTTCCAGTCCGCGAGTGCCAACGCCTTGTCCATAATCGCTTCGAACTCACCACTGTCGTAAAGCTTGCCGGTCGGCGAGCGATACGGAATTGCCTTCGGTGAAATCAGGTTACGCCTGCGTAGCGCAACACGGTCCATCTTCATTTCGCGCGCGGCTTCGTCAATCAACCGCTCGACGATAAAAGCCGCCTGCTCTCTTCCCGCGCCGCGGTAAGGGCCGATGGGCGCCGTATTGGTCATCACCGTCTGGACGCGCACATGCACTTTCGGCGTCTTGTACACGAGCGGCATACCCCAAGGTGTATTTCGGATTGATCCGTTGGGGCCGTTGCAGCCGAAATACGCGCCCATGCAGGCATATATGTTGGCACGCAGTGCGAGAAAATGACCTTTGGCATCAAGCGCCAGGGCGCATTCGATTACAGCATCACGCGCGTGATTGTCTGAAAGCAAGTTCTCGGTACGCGCCGCATGCCATTTCACCGGTTTACGCAGCGCCTTCGCGGCGAACAGAATTGAAACATCTTCCGGATAAGGCTGCTCCTTAGAGCCGAACGCTCCGCCGACGTCGTAGGTGCGTACATGCACCTTGTCATCCGACACTTTGAAAACTTGATCGCACAACACGCGCTGCATATAGCGCACGCCCTGGCTCGGTGTGATCCAGACATACCGATCGTGCTCGGCGTCATACTCAGCAATGCTGGCCCGAGGTTCAATTGCATTGGCGAAAATGCGCGTGTTGCGCAGCTTCAACCGCGTTACATGTGCTGCTTTGGCAAAAACGGCATCGACTTCAGCTGCGTCTTCGTTTTGCCAGTCGATCGACACATTGCGAGGTGCGTCTGCCCATAACTGCGGTGCGCCTTCAGCCATGGCCTCCTCGACATCTGTAACGCAGGGCAAAGACTCAATTTCGACTTCGACCAATGCCGCTGCGTCAGCCGCCTGGGCTGCCGTTTCCGCGACGATTAGCGCAACGGGCTCGCCGACATAGCGTACGCGCCCTTGCGCCAATCCCGGTCGCGGCGTGTCGAGCGTCTTGCCGAGATCGTAGCCCTTCAGCGGCAGGCGATGTAAAAAGCCGACACCGGCTTTCATTAGGTCATCGCCGGTAAAGACCGCAACGACGCCCGGCATCGCCTTAGCTGCTGCGCTGTAGATAGACCTGAGTTCACCATGAGCATGGTCCGAACGCACAAAGCTTGCGTGCAACTGACCAGGAATATCAATGTCGTTGGTGTAACGGCCGGTCCCTGTAATGAAGCGAACGTCCTCGCGGCGGAGGACCTTATGCGACATGCCTAAATCCTGATTTTTCGTCTTATTTATTCTAACATTCACGGCAGGCGTCCCGATCTTTCTTTTTCTGTCCCGCTTTAACTGACCGAACATGCGACCCGCTAAATATGGCGAGCAGCTCAGTCGACAGGCTTGATGTCGAAGCGCTTCACCATGTCCGCATTCCATTCATAGTCCTGCAGGATTGCAGTCATGGCCCCCTCTGGGGTCGTCGGCTCAGGGGTCAAGCCCTGCTTCAGCAACACCGCCTTAAACTCCGCGTCGTCCATGGCCCGGCGCAGAAGCGCATTTAGTTTGTCTACTATCGGCCTTGGCGTCCCTTTGCGAACGAGCACCGTATAGAGATTCTCGAGAACGAACTCCGGGTAGCCGAGTTCGACGAGCGTTGGCACATCTGGTGCCGCCGGAGAACGCTGGCGTCCGGTAATTGCTAGCGATTTGATCAGGCCGCCTTTCAACAGCGGCAGGCTCGATGAAATTGCGTCAAAATAGGCGTCGACAACACCTTTCATCACATCTGTGGTCGCGGGTGCGCCTCCGCGATAGGCAACGCTGGTAACTGGAATACCGAGAAAGCCGCGCGTCATGCCGTTAACAATTTCGCCAACGCTACCGCGGCCTGGTGTCGCGATCGTTACGCCATCCGACTTTGACTTGGCATATGCAACAAATTCATCAAGGGTTGACGCAGGAAGTTTGGTGTTTACGTCAAGGATAAGCGGCAGACGCGCGACCAGAGTGACCGCGTCAAAATCGGCCAAGCTGTATGTAAGATTATGATAGAAGTTCGGATTGGTCGCGAATGGCGTGGAACTTGCCATGTACAGTGTGTAGCCATCCGGCTCAGACCGAGCAACCTTTTCCGTGCCGATAATTGTCGCGGCGCCAGGTACATTCTCCACGACGAAATTAGCGCCTGTATATTCACCCAATATCTGTGCAAACAGACGCGCGATGATGTCCGATGCGCCGCCGGCCGCAAAGGCAACGACGACCCTTACGGTACGAGTTGGATAGGCCGATTGCGCGGATGCAAATTGCGGCGAGAATGGAATACATGCCGCGATCATCACGACAACCGTTCGAACGAACCGTGCCGCCCTCATCACTCTCCCCAGAGTTTGTATCGCGGCGCCTTGCCGGAATATCTTTTTCGGTAATGGACATCGTCGATCTTGCGTCCTCCGAAGTCAAATGAGCCAAGCTGGTTGAACAAGCGGCTTTAGGCGAAGCGATAACACAGCGATGGAGTTATCCGTGTTGCGTATACCTCTGGCCCACGTCGCTAGTCGATCCTCTTGATGCCGGCGTTGGTGACGATGTCGCGATATTTCGTCATTTCATCGTCCCAGAACTTCTGCGCCTGAGCGAGGTCGAGGCCAATTTGTACGGCGCCTACCTTTTCGAAGCTGGCGAGCACGTTCGGATCCTTGAGCGCTTGGCGCAGCGCGGCGTTAAGCAGTTGCTGGATCTCCTTCGAGACGCCCGAAGGCGCGCCAAGCCCGAACCATCCGTCGACCTTGTAGTCAGGCAGGCCAGCTTCCGCTGTCGTCGGCGTATCCGGCAAAACCGCGGCTAAACGCCTTTCGCCAGCAACCGCCAGGGCGGTCGCGCCCTTCGCGGCAATCGGAGCGGAGACGTTGGGGTACCAAGCAAAGCCAAGCTGCACTCTGCCCTCCATCAGGTCCGGACCGAACTGTGCGATGTTGCGATAGGGAATGTGGGTGAGCTTCGTGCCGGTCAGCTGCGAGAAATACTCGCCCGCGAGATGTTGCGACGATCCGATGCCGACTGAACCGTAGTTCAGCGCACCGGGTTCTTTCTTGGCGAGTTCGATCAATTCCTTGACTGAATGGACCCCGATCTTGTTGCTGGCGGTGATGACGACGGTAAAGCTCGCAAACGGCGAGATCAGAACGAGATCCTTCGCTTCGAAGCCAATGTCCTTGTACAGCATCAAGCCTGTCGTCACAGGACCAGCAGAGACGCCGAGCAGCGTGTAACCGTCCGGCGTGGCGTGCGCGGCTTGCGCGGTGCCGACATTGCCACCTGCGCCCGGCTTGTTTTCGATCACTATAGGCTGGCCGAGAATGCCTGCCATTTTATCGAACAGAACGCGGCTAACGACGTCACTGGCGCTGCCGCCTGCATAAGGGACGATCACGGTGATCGGCCGGTTCGGATAGTTCTGGGCATGCGCGTTGTGCGCCGCCGCAAGTGTCACAGCACCCAGCACGCCGGCAAGCACGGCACGTTTGATCAACAGCATATATTTCCTCCCTTTTTCCTGCGTTTAGATCACGCAGGTTGTCGCCGGTGCGAAGACTTATGCGCTTTTCTTGAGCTCGACCTCCGCATTGTAGCCGTACAGACGCTCCTGTTCTGGCGGGAAGGTTGCGGTTTCCGGAATGCGGTTGGATCGCATCCGCTCATTTCGGGCCTTGATCGCGGCCTCGTCGTTCGTCTGGTAAAGCTCTTCCTCGCGGCGAGCGAGGCCTTGCATCCACGCCGTGCGCGGCAATCTCAGCTTGACGAAGCGCGCCAAAGCCTCGATCGGCTTGTCCTGGCCATCGGCGATGCAACCCGCAAGTACATAAGCGTCTTCGATGCTCTGCGCACCGCCTTGCGCGTAGAAAGGCAGCATCGGATGCGCCGCGTCACCGAGCAGAACGATCCGATTCACCTGCCACTCGGGCAACGGCTCGCGGTCGTAGAGCGCTTGCTTCAGTACTCTCGGGGTCTCGGAAATAATGGTACGAATAATCGGATTCCAACCGTGATATTCCGCGAGAGCGTCTTCGATTTTGCCTTCGGCGAGCCATGACTCACGCGCGGGCTCCGTCTTGGTTCGGCTGATGCCGATCCAATTGTAGATTTTGCCAGCTGAAACATAATACGAGACGATCGAACGATTCGGCCCCATCCAGACGTTGACAAGGTTGCCGAGGTTGAGATGCGCTACGCGTTCGGCTGGAACGAGACCCCGCCAGGCCACGTTGCCTGTGAAGCGCGGCAGTTCTTTTCCGAAAAGCTGAGCGCGCACCGTCGAGTGGATTCCGTCTCCGCCGATCAGAATGTCGCCGTGATGCTTGGAGCCGTCCGTCAGCGTCAGTGAAACTCCGTTGTCGTCCTGATCAACGCGCTCGATGCGCGAACCGAGCTTGAACCCGTGCTGGCCGAGGCCGCTGAGCAAAACGTCGAGCAGTTCGGCGCGGTGCGCGGCGTAATAAGGCGAGCCGAAATGAGCTTCGGCTTTCTGACCAAGCGGCGTGTAATAGAGTCGTTCGGCAGTATCCCAGCCGCGATAATCGCGACCATCTGGGTAGGTTGCGACCTCTTTTAGGGCCTGACCGAGACCGAGCTTGAGCAGAATTTTGGCGGCATTGGACGAAACTTGAATCCCGGCGCCAACCATCCCGAAAGCAGCGGCTTGTTCGAACAGTTGCACCTCGATGCCTCGCTTGCGCAGCGCGAGCACACTAGTGATTCCACCAATACCGCCGCCTGCGACCAGCACTTTCAGCTTGGCCATGCGCGTGTCCTCCGATGTCTTATTTTATTGCAAGCATTCTGATAATTTTGCCAGAACAAGCAAGCTATTCTAGGCGCAACACTTGCGTGACAGCGACAGCTGAGCATTTGCTACGTGGCGTCCCGAGCGCATCAAGGGGAAATACCTTGTGAAGACCGTATTCGGACCCCAATCGCGCTGTACAAGTCGCCCGCGCGTCTTGATGAAGGTCTTTCCGGCGGAGCTTACTGCCTCGGACCCGAGTAAAGAGTCGACGGACCGGGATCATTTGGCAACAAGTCAACTTCCTGACCTGATCTGCCCCCTTTGAAGTGGTCCTCCCTGAAGTATAATTTTGACAGAGGAGGATGCGGAGATGGGCAGGAAGAGGCATACGGCGGAAGAGATCGTTGCGAAGCTTCGGCAGGTTGA
>CAITEM010000562.1 GCA_903891395.1 uncultured Hyphomicrobiales bacterium
CGGGCTCGAGCCGCAGCAATTCGCCGAGCCGCTCGGCGGAGCCGGCGGCTTGCGACAGTTCCCCCCAGACATCGCTAAGCTGCCCCAATCCGCTGGCCGCCAGCACGGCGAACAGCACGAACTGGCTCAGCGTTCCGGCGGTAGTGCGGCCCGCCAGCACGTCCTGCGCACCGACCCACAACACGATCACGACGCTGGCGAACACCAGAAATATCCCGATCGCCGTCAGCACCGCGCGCGAGCGCGTCGCGCCGCGCGCCGCCTCGTAAGCCTGCTCGACTGCGGCGCGGAAGCGCGACGACGCTGGCTTCTCGTAAGTGAAAGCCTGCATGGTGCGCACCGCGCCGATCAGCTCGCTGGCGTAACCCGAAGCGTCGGCCAACGTATCCTGCGCCAGCCGCGACTGGCGGCGCACCGCGCGGCCGAAACCGACCAGCGGCAGCACGATCACCGGAATGGCGCCGAGCACGAACAGCGACAATCGAGGACTCGTCACCACCATCATCGCCGCACCGCCGAAAAACAGCACGATGTTGCGCAGCGCGATCGACACCGAGGCGCCGACGGCGGATTTGATCTGCGTGGTATCGGCGGTAAGCCGCGACACCATCTCGCCGGTCTTGGCGGTGTCGAAGAATCCGGACGACAGCCGCGTCAGGTGCGCGAATACGTCGGCGCGCAGATCGGCGACGATGCGTTCGCCCAGTGTGGTGACGAGGTAGTATCGCAGCCCGCTCGAGACCGCGAGCACCCCGACCACGGCGATCATCACCGCGAAATAGCTGTTGATCAGCGCGGCGGCTTCCGCCGAGAAGCCGAAATCGATCATGCGGCGGACCGCGACCGGCACCACGAGCGTGGTCAGCGCGGCGACCGTCAGCGCCAGCAGCGCCGCCAGCGCGCGACCACGGTAGCGGCCGATATAGGGGATCAGGCGGACCAGCGGCCTGAGCTTGACGCCGCGGCCGGCGGCCGGGGCTGTGGGCGTATCGAGGCCGCCGCGGCCGTCACTGGCAAAACTCATGCGAAACGACGCCTTTTCCTTTAAACGCCCGGCCCTGGCGTCCTTTGATGGGGCCGGAACCATGCCCCGGCGCCTTGATACGGGTCAATCGGCGCGGCTTGCCGCGTGTCTTGCCGGAGCGGCATCCGTCCTGTATAGACCCGCCAAATCCAGCCCATTTCGGCGCAGACGACGCGCCCCACGGAACCCGACCATGAAGCAAGATATTCACCCGGACTACCACACGATCAAGATCGTGATGACGGATGGCAGCGAATTCATCACCCGTTCGACCTGGGGCAATGAAGGCGACGTCATGAACCTCGACATCGATCCGAAGTCGCACCCGGCCTGGACCGGCGGCCAGCAGCAGTTGATGGATCGCGGCGGCCGCGTGTCGCGCTTCCAGAAGAAGTTCTCGGGCTTCATCAAGGAAGGCGCCAAAGCCGACGCCCCCGCCAAGAAGTAATTTCCGGCCTCACTGCCTTGAACTAAAAACCCCCGCGCCTGGCGCGGGGGTTTTTGTTTTCAGCCTCGACGAAACAATCAGATCGCGCCGGTCCCGAAGGCCGCCTTGAGCAAGCCCAACTGGCGCTCGACCGGATTCATCGCCGGTACGTGATCTTCCGGCGCGCGGTTGTGAATGTTGTTGTCGAGCCGGCGTACTTTGCCCTGCAGCGCCTGCGAGCGCACGATCAACTCGCGCAGCGTCTCCGGCAGCAGTTCGAGATTGTGCGGGTCGTGGGTATCGGCGGCCGACAACTTGACCTTGGTCTTTTCCTTGTTGGCCTGCGCCAGCGACATCTCGCCTTCCTTCACCGCGCGATGCAGGAGCAGCCAGGACGCGAGCTGCATCAACCGCGTGGTGAGGCGCATGCTCTCGGTCGCGTAAGCCAGCGCGGCGGCGCGTTCGAGCTTTTTGGATTCCTGCCGGCCGGGACCGTCGAGATAGGTCGCGGTCTCTTCGACGAGACCCATGCCGTCACGAAACAAATCGGCGAAAGCTTGGGAGTTGGCGAGGCGCTCGCCGAACATTACCGGCTGCGAAGAACTCATCATCGGTTTTTCGGACATGACGCACGCCTCACTCTACACAAGGGCCGGAACACGCCCCGTAAACGATTGGGTAAGCATGCCGCGCCCTGCGTCATTCGTCCAGAAAGACCTGAAGACATGGTTTTCAGGCAGGCTTAAGCCCCGCGCGCGTATCACCGCGGCGCAGCGATGTCCCATAACGAGACATAAAAAAGAGCCGCCGTCGCCGGCGGCTCGAAAGTTGATAACAGGGAGGCGTCAAACAGAGTGGACAGGAGCCACTCAATATCCATGAAGATGGACGCCCTAGTAATGATCGAGAAAGCTTAACAAGCGCTTAACGCTTAACGGGAAGCCTCGAATTTTTAACCAAAAACGTGCAGCTTGATCGCGCACGATCTTGGCCGAAAACCGGCTCCCGCTTTTCGGGATCATGCTTCTATTTCTTGAAGAATTGATCGGCCGCCGAACGCGAGGCGCGTTTCTTCGCCATGTCCGTTTCGAGCCGGCTGATCTCGCCGCGCATCAGTTCGATCCGCGCCGCTAATTCCTCAACCGACAGCAACGTCAGCTCCTGCCCGATCTCGTGCGCGATCTTCTTTTTCGGCCTGTCATCGTCGTCGATTGCCGCCATAAGCTAGGTCCATTCGCCTCTCATTTTGCGCGAATCTAGCCATCCCGCGCCGGGTTGTCACATCGGAACGGCCCGCCTAAACAGGACCGCTTAACGACAATTTCGAGGAACTTTATGGCCCTTCCGAGCAGCATGACGGTCATTGGCATCAAGGCCCCCGGCGGCCCGGAAATGCTTGTGCCGGAACAGCGCCCGGTGCCCACGCCCGGAGAAGGCGAGATCCTGGTCAAAGTCGCGGCCGCCGGCGTTAACCGGCCCGACGTCATGCAGCGCCAGGGCCTCTACCCGCCACCGAAAGGCGCGCCGGACGTTCCCGGCCTCGAGATCGCCGGCGAGATCGTGGCGCTCGGCAGCGGCGTCCGCCGCTGGAAAACCGGCGACCGCGTCATGGCGTTGGTGATCGGCGGCGGCTACGCCGAATACGCGCTCGCCCATGCCAGCCACACGCTGCCGGTGAGCGGCCTGCCGATGACCCAAGCCGGCGCCATCCCGGAAACCTTCTTCACGGTCTGGCACAATGTGTTCGAACGCGGCGGTCTGAAATCCGGCGAGACCTTGCTGGTGCACGGCGGCTCGTCCGGCATCGGCACCACTGCGATCCAGCTTGCCAAGAATTTTGGCGCGCGCGTGATTGCGACAGCCGGCTCCGAAGACAAATGCGAAGCCTGCCGCAAGCTCGGCGCCGACGCGGCCATTAACTATAAGACCGAGGACTTCGTCGAGAAGGTAAAGACCGCCACCGACGGCCACGGCGCCGACGTTATACTCGACATGGTGGGCGGGGATTACATCGCGCGTAATTACGAAGCCGCCGCGGTCGAGGGACGTATCTTGCAGATCGCATTCATGGGCAGCCCGAAGGCGACGGTGAATTTCCAGCGCATCATGCTCAAGCGCTTGCATCACACCGGTTCGACACTGCGCTCGCGCTCGGTCGCCGATAAAGGCGCGATCGCGCGCGCGGTCGAGGACAACGTCCTGCCGCTGCTCGCCGCGGGCAAGGTCAAGCCGCTGATCTTCAAGACCTTCCCCATGGATCAGGCAGCGAATGCTCATGCCCTGATGGAGACCAGCGCCCATATCGGCAAGATCGTTCTAACCCTTTGACAACACAGGCTAACATTTCCGCGCCCGGGACCGGGCCTCGATCCCTGGCCGTGTCCGGCCGGGGTGCGGAGCCGCGAAAACGGCGTATTGTCGGCCCTAAGTTCCCCAGGGCGCGCTTGTTGGGGGACATTCACCGTCGGCCGGGCCGGATCATTATGTCGCAAGGCGCAGCCGCGGGCGGGGGCTTTGGTTTGATCGTGACACGAGGCGTAGCGGCCCTGTCGGCCGTGCTGTTGCTTGCGCTCGCCGCACTGGTTGCGGCGCCGGCACCCGCGCGCGCCGTCGAGGCCGTGAACGTCCGTCTCGATGCCGCCGCCATCGATCTCACCGCCGCGACCGAACGCCAGAAGACCGACACCGACCGCACCCAGGTCTCCACCGCGCCCGGCCCCGACGGCATCGTTCGCCGCATCGAGGTGCGCGCGCGTGAAGGCAATACCAACTGGGCGGTGTTCGCGCTGACCAATAACAGCGACGAGCAGATCGACCGCCTGATCGTCGTGCCGCACTACCGCATGGTCGGCTCCGGCCTGATCTGGCCTGATCTCGGCCTGTCGCGCATCGCCGGCATCACGCCATCCTCCGGCGACCGCCCGGTGCGGCAGGAGAGCACGACCGCCGACATCTTCCGCATCACGCTCGACCCCGGCACCGTCATCACCTTCGTCGCCGAACTGCGCACCGACAAACTGCCGCAGATCTATCTGTGGGAGCCGGACGCCTACAAGGACAAGGTCAACTCTTTCACGCTATATCAGGGCATCGTCATCGGCATCGCCGGCTTGCTGGCGCTGTTCCTCACCATTCTGTTCGTGGTGAAGGGCTCGGTGATGTTCCCCGCCGCCGCGGCGCTGAGCTGGGCGGTGTTGATCTATATCGGCATCGACTTCGGCTTCTGGGGCAAGGTGTTCGACATGTCGGCCGGCGCCGAGCGCGTCTGGCGCGCCTGCGGCGAGGCCATTCTGTCGGCGA
>CAITEM010000563.1 GCA_903891395.1 uncultured Hyphomicrobiales bacterium
GCACGACATCCACGCGCTGATCCTCGGCCGTGCGCAGACGGGAATTCAGGCGTTTTTCTGATTTTACCCTCCCCCTTGTGGGGAGGGTCGCTCGCGAGCGTTTAGCGAAGCGAGCGGGGTGGGGGTGTTCGAAATTCGCAATCACCCCCACCCCGGCTTACTTCGTTCGCCGACCCTCCCCACAAGGGGGAGGGTAAAGAAAGTCAAAGCGGCATCACCTTCACTTGCTTCGCTAACTCGACGACGCGCTTGGTCATGCCGCTCTCCGGGTCGCCAAGCGGATCCACCACGGTGAAGTGGTTGGCGCCGGGAATCTCCTCATACCGCGTGGCGACGCCGCGCGCGCCCCAAGTGTCGGCCATGTCGCGGCTCTGGCGCAGAAATTCCGCCGACTCGATGCCGCCGACGACGCAATCGAGCGTGCGCCCCGCCGGCACGGTCCACAGCAGCGGTGAGTTGGCGCGCGCCGAAACGTCATCAAGTTTCAAATCGGCGTTTTGCGACACATGGGTCAAAGGCAAAAGATCGAACACGCCGGAAATCGCGTAAGCTGCGGGCACCAGATCGTCCGGCGCTGTGGCGTCGATCGTCTTCCATTCCGTCGCCAGCATGCAGGCGGCGAGGTGTCCGCCGGCGGAATGGCCGAACACCATGATGCGCTGTTTGTGTTTGCGCCACAGAAACAAACACACGGCGCGCATCTGTTCGGTGATGGTGGCGATCGAAACAGCTGGGCACAGGTCGTAGCCCGCCATCGCAACCGTGACGCCGTGCGCGTTCGGTCCGGCCGCGCCGTGGCTGAATTCGCGTGGATGCAGCGAGCGCCACCAGCCGCCGTGTATGAACAGCGCGAGCGGCGCGCCGGCGCTCTTCGCCGGGAAAATATCGACGAACTGTCGCTCGCTGGGCCCATATTTCAGTCCGAGTTCGGCCTGCGGCGACGCCCGGCGATAGGCCTCGGCGTCGCGATGCCAGCGCGCGAAAATCTCCGGATGCTCCGGCACGCGGGCGCGGTTGTCGTATTCCTTCTCGTAATCGATCGCCGCCACCGTCTTCTCCCGCCGATTTGCGCCGGCGGAAGACTGCGGCAAAGCTGTGAGAACGGCAAGCTGCGCCGCGAAGCGCTTGCGTCCGCTTTCCTGGAACGTGCTAAAATGACGCCATGAGCTTCGCCGCGAAAAAACCGCTGGAACTCCCCACCGACGGTCGGCAGTCGGAAACCGCGCTAGCGGTGGCGCGCGGCACCGCGCGGCTGTTGCACGCGCACGGGTTTTCCGTCGTCAGCGAATTGCCGCTGCCGTCCGGCCGGCGGGCCGATCTGGTGGCGCTCGATTCGGCCGGGCAGATCTGGATCGTCGAGATCAAATCGTCGGTGGCGGATTTTCGCGCCGACCAGAAATGGCAGGACTATCGCGCGCATTGCGACCGGCTCTATTTCGCCACCTGCCTCGAAGTGCCGTGCGAGATTTTCCCGCCGGACACCGGGCTGATCGTGGCGGACGCCTTTGGCGCCGAATTCAAATGCGCCGCGCCCGAGCACCGGCTGCCGGCGGCCACGCGCAAATCGATGATGCTGATCTTCGCCCGCGCCGCGGCGCTGCGGCTGCAATCGCTGGCCGACCCGACCGGGCCGTATGGGGATATGGATTGAACTGTCATTCCGGGGCGCGTGCGCAGCACGCGAACCCGGAATCCAGAGCAACATTGGGAATCTGAGTTTTATCTGTATTCCGGGTTCTCGCTGATGCGCGCCCCGTAATGACGGAAGAACTACCGCGGCGCCCGTTTCGGCAATATCCGATGCAGCGTGCGGCGGTGCATGTTGAGCCGCCGGGCGGTTTCCGAAACGTTGCGGTCGCACAATTCGTAGATGCGCTGGATGTGTTCCCAGCGCACGCGGTCGGCGGACATCGGGTTTTCCGGCAGTTCGATCCTGGTGCTCTCGTGCGCCAGTAGTGCGGCGACGACGTCGTCGGCGTCGACGGGCTTGGCCAGATAATCGACCGCGCCGAGTTTCACCGCGTTCACCGCCGTGGCGATGTTGCCGTAGCC
>CAITEM010000564.1 GCA_903891395.1 uncultured Hyphomicrobiales bacterium
CGGCGCCTGCCAGTATTGCGGCTACTGCCAGCGTTTCGGCTGCGAGGCCAACGCCAAAGGCAGCCCGCATCTGACCGTCATCCCGATCGCCATGCGCAATCCGAATTTCGAACTGCGCGCGAATTCCTGGGTCACCAAGGTGCTCAAGGATTCCGACGGCAAGAAGGTCACCGGCGTCACCTACACCAACATTCTCAACGGCGAGGAATTCGAGCAGCCGGCCACCATCGTGCTGCTTTGCGCCTACGCCATCAACAACGTGCACCTGATGCTGTTGTCGGGGATCGGCCAGCCGTACGATCCGGACGCGCAGACCGGCGTCGTCGGCAAGAATTATTGCTACCAGACCGGCGCTTCCGCCACGCTGTTCTTCGAAGACAAATACTTCAACCCCTTCCTGAATGCCGGCGGCTCGAACGCCACCATCGACGACTTCAACGTCAACTGGGAGTTCGACCGCGGTCCGCACAATTTCGTCGGCGCCTATAATGTCGGTGGCGGCTTCAACACCAATCTGCCGATCGGTTACCGGCCGGTGCCGGGCGGTACGCCGCAATGGGGCAAGGCGTGGAAGCAGGCCACGGCGAAATGGTATCAGACCGCGATGGTCATCAACGCGTCCGGCAGCGTCATGGCCAACCGCTACAACTGTTTCGACCTGGACCCGACCTACAAGAACGCCTTCGGTCAGCCGTTGATGCGCATGACGTTCGACTACAAAGCCAATGAGCACAAGATGGGCGCACATGCCGCCCAGGTCATCAACGACCTCGCCAAGTCGATGAATCCGACCAAGCTGAACGCGGCCACCGCGCGCACCGAGCCTTGGACCGTGGTGCCGTATCAGAGCACGCACAACACCGGCGGCACCATCATGGGCACCAAGCCGAGCGACAGCGTGCTCAACAAATATCTGCAGAGCTGGGATTGCCACAATCTGTTCGTGGTCGGCGCCAACGTGTTTCCGCACAACTCGTCATATAATCCGACGGGCCCTGTCGGCGCCTTGGCCTATTGGACCGCGGACGCCATCAAGAACAAATATGTGAAAAGTCCCGGCCCTTTGGTGCAGGCATGATCAAGGCAAAGGTTGCGGCGGCGGCGCTCGGTATGGCGCTGCTGTGTGGAGTGGCGCGCGCCGACGGCGACGCCGCGCGCGGCGAGGCGAAGTTTCAGGAATGCGCCGCCTGTCACAAGCTCGAAACCGGCGTCAACAATGTCGGCCCGAGCCTGCACGGCATCATCGGCCGCAAGGCTGGCGAGGTTGCCGACTTCCGCTATTCGCCGGCCATCAAACGCAGCGGCATCACCTGGACGGCGGACACGCTCGATGCCTTCATCAAGGAGCCGCAAGCCTTGGTCCCGGCCAACCGTATGCCCTACGCCGGCCTGGCCGACCCGGCCGCCCGCGCCGACCTGATTGCCTATCTGCAAAAGGCGTCGAAATAGCCGGCCGGCCGCCTTTCGCATGGCCCGCCCGCTGGGTGGGACACTGGTGGGCGGAAATGGTCCTTTGCCGCCTTGCGGCAGAGGGCTACAATGTCCCCAAATCTCCGAAGCAAATTCCAGGGAGTTATCGATGACGGCCATTGCCGGTTACGTCGCGCCCGAAGCAAAGTCAGGCGATCTCGGCGTCCATTCGCTCGATCAGTTCGTGTTGTCCGTGCCCGACGTCAACGTCGCCGACGACTTCTATACGAACTTCGGACTTAACATGGTGCGCAACGGCAATTCGTTGCAGCTCAAGACCTTCGGTCACGAACACGCCTGGGGTTCGGTGGTCGAGGGCAAGTCCAAGGCGCTGCATCATCTGTCGTTCGGCTGCTATGCCGAGGACATCGCGCGGCTTAAGGCGCGTGTGGAGGAAGCCGGCGTCAAGCTCATCGATCCGCCGCCGGGCTTCGAGAGCAACGGCTTCTGGTTCCGCAACCACGAAGGCGTGTTGATGGAAATCAAGGTCGCGCCGAAGGTGTCGCCCGACTCGAAATCCGACAGCACCTGGATGCCGGCGCCGGCCGGTGCGCCCGGCGCCACCGTCCGCGCCAAGGCGCCGCCGGTGCGGCCGCGCCGCCTGTCGCACGTGCTGATCTTCACCGCCGACGTGCTCGCCTCGATCAAGTTCTACGAGCGCACGCTGGGCCTGCGCCTGTCCGACCGCGCGTCGGATCTCGTGGCCTTCATGCACGGTATTCACGGCAGCGACCATCATCTGCTGGCGCTGGTTAAGTCCTCCGCGCCCGGCTTCCATCATTGCAGTTGGGACGTCTCCAGCATCAACGACATCGGCCTTGGCGCCATGCGCATGCACGACAAAGGCTGGCAGAAGGGCTGGGGCCTCGGCCGCCACGTGCTCGGCTCCAACTATTTCCACTACATCATGGACCCGTGGGGCAGCTTCTCGGAATATTCCTGCGACATCGACTACATCCCGAAGGAAGACCGCTGGCCCTCGGCCGACCACAAGCCGGAAGACTCGTTCTATCTGTGGGGTCCGGACGTGCCGCGCGAGTTCACGTTGAACGGCGAGGCCGGCGAGATTTAGTCATTCCGGAGCGCGCGTCAGCGCGAACTCGGAATAAACGCGACGCTATTCCACCACGATCTTCACTTTGTCACCCGCCTTCACGCGCTCGTTCGCGGCCAAGCCGTTGATGACGCGGAAGCGGTCGGTGGGATGATCGGTCGCCATGCGGTGCGCCAGGCTTTCCACGGTGTCGCTCGCGCCGACGGTCACGATCTTGAGCCGCAGCGGGCGCACCTGTTCGCTTTCCTTCAGGCTCATGCGGCGGAAGGTGCCGACCGACTCGCGGAACGAGCGATCGACCACCGCCGTCTTGGTCTTGGCGGCGAAGATGAAGCGATAGACGTCGCTGCCGAACCGGACGGCAAACAGCCGGAACGACCATTGCTCGCCGGTCGCGGTCGCTGTCGCCGCGGGGAACCCGTTGATGGTGACGTCCTCGACGCTCGAGGCGTCGACATTGTCCATCCAGCCCGACTTCAAATAATCGGGCAGAGACTGCTCGGCCGGCACGCTGACGACGTCGAGCCGCAGCGCTTCGCCGCCGCCGTCCTTGAGGCCGAGCACCGCCTGCGCGGTGTTGTCGAGCGAGAAGCCCGGCGGCGCCATGAAGGTGAAGCCGAGCTTGGGATGCTGGAAGCGCCGGCCGCGCGCGAAGCCTTCGCTGGGATCTTCGCCGTAGATGACGCCGTCGAGATTGGCGAGATAATCGGCGCGGTCGCGCTCGCCGGCGCCGGGGCTGCTGAACTGCCGCGCATTGGCGAGCGCGTTCTGCACGCGCTCTGGCGTCGCCGGGTGGCTGGAGAGAAAGTCGAGCGCGCGCGGGTCGGCGTTGCCGCCGGTCGCCTTCAGGTCGGCGTTGCGCTGCATGTCGTTGAGAAAGCGCGAGGCGCCGAACGGATCGAAGCCGGCGCGCGCCGATATGCCGACGCCGATGCCGTCGGCTTCGAATTCTTGGGCGCGCGAGAACGCCGCCAGCGTCAGTTTCGACTTGGCCAGCGCCAGGGCGCCGGTCTGCGGATCGCTAAGCACGTCGTTGACGACGTGGCTGATCATGGCCGCCTGCTTGGCCTGTTCCTCGCGGATCGCGGCGTGGCGCGCGATGACGTGGCCCATCTCATGCGCCAGCACCGAGGCGATCTCGGCCTTGTCGTTGGCGAGCGCCACCAGGCCGCGCGTAATGTAGAGCTGGCCGTTCGGCAGTGCGAAGGCGTTGATCGCCGGCGAGTTGAGAATGGTGACCTTGTAGCGTAGGTCCGGCCGCTCCGACGCCGCGACCAGACGGTCCACGGTCTTTTCGATCTCGGCCTGGACGCGCGGGTTGTCATATTGCCCGCCGTACGAGGCGAGGATGCGTGCGTGCTCGCGTTGCGTCGCGGTGAGTTGCTCGCCCGGCGGCGCCGACGGCAGCACCAGCGAGACCTGACGGTTTTCCGGCGTGTTGGTGCAGGCGGCCACGAGCAAGGCGAGCGCCAGCGCCGCGCCACGCACGCTGTTCGTCGTCATCCGCCGTCCACAGACAATCATTATCTACTCAATCAACTCGATCTGTTCGGGCGCTTCGGTCATCACGACCGGCCCGCCGCGCTGTTCGATCCATCCGCGTACCCGGATGCGCTTGCCTTCAAGCTGTTTCGGTTCGAGGCCGGCGCCAGCAAATGTCCGCTGTTGCCGTTTAAGAATGATGACGGTGAAATCCTTCGTCCACCGCCGCCCGAAGTTCACATATATAGTGGCCCCGCTTTCGCGTACCGACAATACCTTGCCTTCGACCAGCGCGAAATGACCGCGCTCCGCTTCCAGCCGCGTTAATTGTTCCGCCTGCAAAGGGGCGAAATTGGGATCGGCCCAAAGCCCGCGTTTCGCCTGCCGCGCAGCGCGTTCCATGGTTAACAGCGTCTCGGCGCAGGGCCTGGCGCCAATCCGCGCCGATACGCGGGCGCGGCCTTCTTCCAGCAACGCCGCTTGCAGGGAGGACGCGGATTCTCCGGGAAACGCGAAGGCGACCAGCCGGCCGTAACGGTCCTGCTCGGGTCCCAGCTTTTCCAGCCGCAGCTTTTGGCCTGCGGCCAGCGCCTGCAAAGCGTCGCGGCTGCCGGCGGCGATTTCGATACCGGCGAGCCTCAATTCGCGGCCGTCGTCGAGCATCAGCGTTCCGCCGTCGAGCACGGCCGACACAGTTGCCGTGCCGAGCGGCGTGAGTTTGCACGCCGTCGCGTCTTGCGCTCTCGCACTGCACACAAGCGACGTGAGCACGAAGGCCGTGACGGCGATTGTCCGAACGCTGCGGCGTTTCATGATGGCGGCCGGCTGCGGGATGTCGCTACAATGCTGAGCAAGCATAGACGTCATTGAGACCGCCGGGGAGGGGACCAATGTCATCGCAGAACAAGGCATTCAATCGCCGATTTTTCCTGCAGAGCGCCGCCGCCACGGGCGCATTGATCGCGGCAGGCACGCGCGCGCAAGCGGCGTGGCCTGACCACAATATCCGTCTTATCATTCCTTATCCGGCCGGCGGTTCGACCGACGTTTTGGCGCGCATTCTGGCCGATCGTCTCAAGGACATGTTCAACCAGTCCATCGTCGTCGAGAACCGTCCCGGCGCCGGCGGCAATATCGGCATCGCCACGGTGACGTCGAGCGCGCCGGACGGCTACACCATCGGCATGGCGACGGTCGGCCATTTCGCCATCAACCAGTTTCTCTACAAGGACATGCCCTACAATCCCGAGCGCGACATGATTCCGGCGACGATGACCTGGGAATTGCCGAACGTCTTCGTTGTCGCCACCGACCATGTGCCGGCCCGGACGCTGGCTGAGTTCATCGCCTGGGCCAAGCAGCGCGGCAAAACCAATTTCGGCAGTCCCGGCGTCGGTACTTCGCCGCATTTGTCCGGCGTGATGTTCGTCAACCGCACCGGCCTCGACGCCGTGCACGTGCCGTTCCGCGGCGCCGCGCAGACCATTCCCGCGATGCTGTCGGGTGACGTCACCTTCGCCATCGACAATCTCGCCTCCTACAGTCCGCAGATTCAGTCCGGCAAGATGCGCGCGCTGGCGGTGACCTCGGCGCAGCGCTGGCCGACGCTGCCGGACGTGCCGACGTTGGAGCAGGCCGGCCTCAAGGATTTCGTGGTCACCTCCTGGGCGGCCTTTGTCGTGCCGGCCGGCACGCCGCGCGCGGCGATCGACCGGCTGGCCGCCGCGATGAAGACGCTGGCCGCCGACGCCGACCTGCAGAAGCGTTTTCAGGTCGCCGGCGCCCGCTGCATCGCCTCGACGCCCGAGGAGGCCATTGCCTATGCCGCCAAAGAGCGGGCCATGTGGAAAGACGTCGTTGCGCTGTCGGGTGCCAAGGCGGATTGAGGGAAAGCCGAGTGGCGGAAACGCGGGCGTGCGCGGCACAAAACCTTGTGCTAAATCGCGGCCGACGGTCCCGTAGCTCAGCTGGATAGAGCAGCGGTTTCCTAAACCGAAGGTCGGAGGTTCGACTCCTCTCGGGACCGCCATGCCCATGGTACAAGCAGACGACCGGCCCAAACGGCACAACCCCGGGCACCATAGGTGACAGATGCGGCTTCCATTGATCGCGCCAAAGGATCTGACCGCCGAGCAGCGGCCGCTCTACGACGCCATGCGCAAGGGCATTGCCAGCAACTTCAACGCGTTCAAGGTCGAGCGCGAGGACGGTGCGTTGATGGGCCCGTGGAATCCCTGGCTGCACGAGCCCTCGATCGGCAAGGCGATCTGGGATTTGACCTTGGCAATGACCGCGAACGCGTCGCTGCCTGACAACGTGCGCCAGGTCGCGATCCTGGTCGTCGGCGCCCGCTTCGACGCCGCCTACGAAATATATGCCCACATCGCGGTGGCGGAGAAAGAAGGCATGTCGCCCGAGCGGCTCGCCACGCTGGTGGCCGATTTGAAGCCGGCCGACCTGGCGCGCGATGAGAGCGTAGCCTACGACGTCGCCTACGCGCTGGTCCGGGGCGGCACGTTGCCGGAACCGCTGTACAGTCTGTCGGTGAAGACGTTCGGCCAGCACGGCGCGAACGAGTTGATTTATCTTGTCGGTCTCTACAGCCTGGTGTCGACCACCCTCAACGGGTTCAACGTTCCGGTGCCCGAGCGGGAATGAGCAGCGGTCCATGGTCACGTCGAAACTAATCTGCGGCGAATGGAACGTTGAGGATGGTCGGGAATTGCCATCCGTCACCTGAACGGAGGCTGCAATGAAGCTCGTAATAGGCTTGGCGATGCTGGCGTTTGCTGTTTCCGTAATGCCGGCGGACGCAAAAGGCTGCATCAAAGGCGCGGTGGTCGGTGGCATTGCGGGACACTACGCGGGTCATCATGGCCTGATCGGCGCCGCGGCCGGATGCGCTTATGGGCGTCATGAAGCCAACAAGCGCGATCGGATGAACGGCATCAATTCCGAGCGGTCCGGTCACGAACTGCCGAATGGCCAAGAACGCATGTGATGTGAGTTGCGACCGCAGACGA
>CAITEM010000565.1 GCA_903891395.1 uncultured Hyphomicrobiales bacterium
CGACCTTGATCGTTTCGCCGGGCTGCAGGCCGAGCTTCGACGGCGCCTGCGACGCGGCGTGCGGCGACACCGGCATTTCCGTCGTCATCTTGATCTTGCCGCTCTCGAGCCGCTCGAACAGCAGATAGAGCGTCATGATCTTGGTCAGCGAAGCGGGATGGCGCGGGCTGTCGGATTCAGTCGACTGCAAAACTTTGCCGGTGTTGGCGTCGACGACGATCGAGGACGGCGGCGGCTGATAGGCCGGGGCTGAAGACTGAGCGGAGCCGCGGTGACGCCGGCCGCGAGCATTCGCGTCACCGGCGATTGCAGTGACCACGAGCGACACCGCCAGGCTGCAAAGGCCGAAGCGGACAACGCGACAAACTTGAGTTCGCGCACGCAAAATAGGAAGTCTCCCCAACCCCGTTCGTCAAGCGGTCCTTGGGCGACGTAAAGCCGCCAAACCAGGCGAATTTATAGCGCCATCGCGGCGCGACAATTTACGACCGTAGGAGTCTAGGGTTTACAACTTATTAATCCAATCCCCTGGTTTTTAAGGCATTTTTCGCATTGCAACATGATCATTGACTTTATGTTGCAGTGCACTATAAATACACCATTCCCGGCACAATCCGGGACATGAGATCACCGGGAGAGGATCCACCATGGTTAAGAATTTCGAGGACCTTCAGCAGGTCAGCAAAGAAAACATGGAAGTCACGATGAAGTCCGCCGAGTCGATGTCGAAGGGCGCCCAGGCCATCGCGACCGAGGTTGCCGATTACTCCAAGAAGGCCTTCGAAGACGGCTCCGCGATGCTCGAGAAGCTGTTCGGCGTGAAGTCGCTGGAAAAGGCCATCGAGCTCCAGACCGAATACGCCAAGACCAGCTACGAAGGCTTCGTCGCCAAGGCGACCAAGATCGGCGAGCTCTATGCCGATCTGGCCAAGGAAAGCTACAAGCCGTTCGAGACCATGATGGCGAAGGCCAAGGCCTAAGCATCGTCCGCGCTCAGCGCGTCTCGTCCGCTCCAAATAAAAAGCCCGGCTGTCGAAGCCGGGCTTTTCGTTTGTCTGACCGGTGCGGCCGTTTTTATTTGGCGACGCGCAACTGGGTGAGGTTGGTACCGATGGCGTTGAACACGGTGCCAAGGCCGCTCGCGGTCGTCACCATGTAGAACTTGGTGATGTCGCTGAACTTGTCCGGGCCGCCGGCGCAGTTCTGCAGCAGCGTCGAGGTCGGGTCGCCGCCGGTATTCACTTGCACGGTGTACAACGTGACGCCGGCGTTCTTGATGTTGGCGCAGGTGCCGGCGCCGCTCTTGGTCGTGTCGTACATCCGGGCGTCGACCTGGCTGCTGACGTTTGAACCGTTGCCATACCAGCGATCCTGGGTGTTCAAGCCGTCCGACATCAGGATGATGACGTCGGTGTACTTGAAGTTCGAATCCTTGGCCGGCGCGGTGAGGGGGCCGCCGCCAACCAGCGACTGCCAGGCCCACACCAGACCGATCGGCTGATTGGTGTTGCCATTCGGCTGCATCGAGTCGACCAGATTGTTCATCGAGGTCCAATTGTAGTTCAG
>CAITEM010000566.1 GCA_903891395.1 uncultured Hyphomicrobiales bacterium
CAGCAGGCTCTGGTCCTTCGGCTCGGTCAGCCGGTGCATGTCATCAGCGAAGCCGGGCTTCATTTGAAGGCGCCGTTCATCGACAACGTGATCGCGATCGACAAACGCATCCTCGATCTCGAAGCGCCGGCGCAGGAAGTCATCGCGTCCGACCAGAAGCGTCTCGTGGTCGACGCCTTCGCGCGCTATCGCATCAAGGACCCGCTGCGCTTCTACCAGACGCTCGGTTCGATCCAGGGCGCCAACTCGCAACTCGCGATCCTGCTGAACTCGGCGCTGCGCCGCGTGCTCGGCGAAGCGACCTTTATTCACGTCGTGCGCGACCAGCGTGCCGACCTGATGTTGCGTATCCGCGATCTGGTGGACCGCGAGGCCACCGGCTACGGCATCCAGGTCGTCGATATACGTATCCGGCGCGCCGATCTGCCGGAGCAGAACAGCCAGGCGGTGTATCAGCGCATGCAGACCGAGCGGCAACGCGAGGCCGCGGAGTTCCGCGCGCAGGGCGCGCAGCGCGCCCAGGAAATCCGTTCGCGGGCCGATCGTGAAGTGACCGTGCTGGTTGCCGAAGCGACCTCGCAGTCAGAACAGATCCGCGGCGAAGGCGACGCGACCCGAAACCAGATCTTCGCCGACGCCTTCAACAAGGATGCGGATTTCTTCACCTTCTACCGGTCGATGCAGGCCTACGAAGCGGCGCTGAAGAGCAACGACACGCGGCTTGTGCTCAAGCCCGACACCAACTTCTTCCGGTACTTCAACGATCCGTCGGGCAAGCCGCGCCCCGCGGCGCCGGCGGCATCGTCGACCGGGCAGGCCGTCCAGGCCGCGCCAGTCCCGCAACCGGCTCGCTAACGAGAAATAAGAGACCGCCAGCATGTCCGATTTTTTGGCGGCTCTCGGCCTGGTGTTTATGATCGAGGGTCTGGTCTTTGCGGCCTTTCCAGGCCCCGCCAAACGCGCCGTCGCCAGCGTACTGGAGACGCCGGAACCGACTTTGCGGATGATCGGTATCGGCTCCGCGGTCATCGGTTTGCTAGCCGTCTGGCTGGTACGCGGCTAGGCGGCGTGACGTTTAAAAAACGTCGCTTTTGCAAGCGAATCGGCCTCTCATTGTGTTGATGGGTGGCGGCCTTGATTAGCCGTGAAGACGGCGGCACTGTCGATATCGACCCCCTCTTTCAGGAGAAATGACGTCCATGGGCGCACTCTTCAACTCGATCGCGAAGCCCGCCCGCTTGGCAGTATTCGTCGCCGCCACAATCGCCTGGCCGGCTTTGACGGGCCAGGCTCAAGCGCGCGGACCGGATGGCATATCCGACGTCGCGGAGCAGGTGATCGACGCCGTGGTCAACATCTCGACCAAGCAGACCGTAGACATCAGCAACAACGGGGCCATGCCGCAATTGCCGCCGGGGTCGCCGTTCGAGGACTTCTTCGAGGAGTTCAACAAGAACCGGCGCGGGCAGGGCGGCAAACCAGGTGGAGACACCACGCCGCGCCGCGTCAACTCGCTCGGCTCCGGCTTCATCATCGATTCTTCGGGTCTGGTCGTGACCAACAATCACGTCATCGCCGACGCCGACGAAGTCAACGTCATCCTCAATGACGGCACTACGTTGAAAGCGGAGATTGTCGGCCGCGACACCAAGACCGACCTCGCGCTGCTCAAGATCACGCCCGCGGCGCCGCTCAAGGCGGTGAAGTTCGGCGACAGCGACAAGCTGCGGCTCGGCGAATGGGTGATCGCCATCGGCAATCCGTTCAGCCTTGGCGGCACGGTAACTGCCGGCATCGTCTCGGCGCGCAACCGCGACATCAATTCGGGACCGTACGACAATTACATTCAGACCGATGCCGCCATCAACCGCGGCAATTCGGGCGGTCCGCTGTTCAACCTCAACGGCGATGTGATCGGTGTCAACACCGCGATCATTTCGCCGTCCGGTGGTTCGATCGGCATCGGCTTTGCCGTGCCGTCGAAGACCGTGATGGCGGTGATCGATCAGTTGCGCGAATTCATGGAAGTGCGC
>CAITEM010000567.1 GCA_903891395.1 uncultured Hyphomicrobiales bacterium
CGGTCGGGTTCCGCGCCTTCTTGCGGAAGACCCGGACGCCCGGCGTCGCCTCCGCCGCGTGCTAAATGCTCACGCCTTGGCCAGCGCGACGATGTCCGCCACGTCGAGAATGCGTTTCGGCGCGCCGGTGCGCGCGGCGTTGATCATGGCGCGCCCGACTTCGCGCAAGGTGCAGAAGCCGGCCGGATACAGCGTGCGGCCGAGCGGATAGATCCATTCGAAAAGGCGGTACGAGGTCTTCAGGTTCTTCTGGCCGGGCGAGGCTTTCATGAAGCCGGGCCGGAACATGAAGGCGTTCGGAAACAGCGCCAGCAGCGCGTTCTCGGTCGTGCCCTTGACGCGCGCCCAAGCGACGCGGCCTCGTTCGCTTGAATCGGTGCCCATGCCGGTGACGTAAACGAAGGTCATGTCCGGGCTGGTCTTCGCCAGCGTGCGCGCGACGTTCATGGTCAGGTCGTAGGTGACGCGCTTGTAGACGTCGGGATTCATCCCGACCGACGACACACCGGCGCAGAAGAAGCAGGCATTATGGCCGGCGAGCTGCGCCTCGATCGGCGTCAGATCGAAGAAATCGGCGTGGATGATCTCACGCAGCTTCGGATGCGCGACGCCGCCGGGCTTGCGGTTGATTACGAGGACCTGTTCGACATCGGGGTGCGCGAGGCATTCGAGCAGCACGCCTTCGCCGACCATGCCGGTGGAGCCGGTGATGATGGCGTGGATAGGCATGGTCGGCTCGCTTTCGGGATTCGGCTTTGGGCGGGGAATGCGCGCTACTTCTCGACCTTGCCGCCGGCCGCGACCCAATCCTTGAAGCCGCCGAGATTGTAGACCGTCTCGTAGCCCATCTCCTTGAGCGCCTTGCCGGCCAGCGCGGCGCGTCCGCCGCCGGCGCAATGCAGGATGACGGGCCGGTCATGGGCGAAATGGGGATCGGCGCTGGGCGCGGTGAGGTCGGCCTTCATTTCGATCGAGCCGCGCGGGATGTGTACGGCGCCGGCGATCTTGCCGGTCTGCGCCAGCTCGGCGCTGTCGCGCACGTCGACGATCAACGCGCCCTTGGCGGCAAGCTCCATCGCTTCCTGCGCGGAAATCTTCGGCACCACGGCATTGGCGGCATCGACAAGGGCTTTGTAGGTGACGGGCATGGGGAGTCCTGGGCGGAGGGAGTGGGTGAGAACGGGAGTGTAGTCGTAGCCCGCATGAAGCGAAGCGCCATGCGGAGCTTTGTCAGACGATGCGGGTCAGTTCCCGGATTTCACTACGCTCCGTCCGGGCTACACTTGTTTAACCGAAATCGAAGTTGGTTTTAATCTTTTCTCTGACGGGGATAATCGGCAGCAGAGAAAGTCGCGTTATGAGCCAGCACCCGTAAACCGCGTCCGGACCGTAAGGATCGCCGTCATGTAACAAACCGTGAGCCAGCGAGTTTCTCAGGCTTGGACCAGGCTTTTTGAGGAAGACATTTTCAATGTCCGTGGTGATTGCTTTTGTAAAGACTGTGTCTAATTCCGTCCGCATCTGCTCGAACAAGGACGATATGGTGCGGTCCATCTGCGTTTGATTTGTATCATCGAAAATAGTTACGTCATGGCCATAGTTCTTCAAGGCATATCGTAGAGAATTCTCAAGCAGAGGGGTCAGTATATAAACTGCACTTGCAAAATCGCCGCGAAGAAAACGTGTAACTCCTTTCGCAAAGGTTCTTAGTAGGTCGACAGGAACGAATGCGCTGTGCTGGAGAAGACTCATAAGCGTGTCATCGGAAACATAGTGCTGTTCGGTGATGATGCGTCGCGCAAAATCAACTTCAGCTGAAACAAGGTTGCGCCTGATAGATTCTGCTTGTGCGATTTGCTGTTGAACAGCGGGATTATTCTCGTCGTCGCCAAATAATCCACCCTCGGTGCGGTGGATGACTTTTCCCTCGCGATCATGATGAGTTGCCCCGAAAATAGAGCTAAGGGGGTGCTCTCGAATTGATTTGCGTGCTTCTTGCGCTAATTGCTCCGGCTCAGGAGATCGGGCTATCGATGCAAA
>CAITEM010000568.1 GCA_903891395.1 uncultured Hyphomicrobiales bacterium
CGCTCCAGCGTTTCGTTGGAGCGCTCCAGCGCTTCGGCGGCCTCGACGCTCGGCGTGATGTCGGTGAAGGTGGTGACGATGCCGCCGTCCGGCATGCGGTTGGCGCGCACTTCGATCACCATGCCCTCGGCGAAACGCTCCAGGAACGGCGTGCTGCCGGCGACGTAGCGCTCAAGCTGCGCCTGCACCGTGGCGCCGAGGCGATCGGGGTCGATGCCGGAGCGTTTGCCGTTGAAGTGCAGGATTTCGGCGAGTTCGCCGCCGGAGCGGATCAGGCTCGGCGGCAGATCGAGGATTTCGCCGAACTGGCGGTTCCAGCAGATCAGATGCAGATCCCTGTCGAACACCGCGATGCCCTGGCGCACATGGTCGAGCGCGGTCTGCAGGATTTCGCGGTTGTACTGGATCGCGGCATTGGCGTCGTCGAGCAGCTTAAGCGCCGCCTTGGTCGAAACCGTGCGCTTGCGCAGCAGCAGCGACAGCACCAGCCGCGACGACGCGCCGCCGATGGCGGAAGCGAGAATATGCTCGGCGTGGCGCACCAGCCGGAAATCGGCCTCGTCCTTGGGCTCCAGGCTGATGCGATGTGTCACCGCAAACGTTTCGAGCGCGCTGCGGGTGCGCTCCTCGCCGAGATAGCGCGCGACCGTGGTGGTGAGTTCGTCCACCGTCACCGAGGACCGCCACAGCCGGAAGCTCGGTGCAATCGGCGTCAGGTCCGACGGCACGAACGTATTGGCCTGCAGACGTTCGATCGCGGTCGGCTCGCGGCGCAACGAGAAGCCGACATAAGCGAGCACGTTGATACAGAGGCTCCAGACCACGCCATGCACCAGCGGCGACAGTTCGAGCCCGAACAACTGCTGCGGCCGCAGCATGGCCAGACCCCAGGGGCCGTCGGTGAGGATACGCTGGCCGATGAAGCCGATGTCGGCAAAGGTCGGCAGCAGCAGCGTATAGGCCCAGATCACGATGCCGGCGCTCATGCCGGCGATGGCGCCGCCGGCGGTGGCGCGGCGCCAGAACAGGCCGCCGAAAAAGGCCGGCGCGAGTTGGGCAATCGCGGCGAACGACAACAGGCCGATCGAGGCCAACTGTGCGTCGCCGGCCGAGCGGTAATACATATAAGCCAGCAGTAGAATCGCGAAGATCGAGACGCGGCGCACGGTCAGCAGCAGGGAGCCGACATTGTCGCTGCCGCCGATGACGCCGCGGCGTTGCAGCACCAGCGGCATGATCAGGTCGTTCGACACCATGATCGACAGCGCTACGGATTCCACGATCACCATCGCGGTCGCCGCCGACAGGCCGCCGACGAAAGCGGCGATGGTGAGGATGTAGGAACCGGTCTGCAACGGCAGCGCCAGCACGAACATGTCGCTGTCGACCGACGCGGACGGGAAGGTGAGGAGGCCGGCGAGCGCAATGGGCACGACGAAGAGATTGATCAGCACCAGATAGATCGGAAACATCCAGGCGGCGCGCTTGATCTCGCCTTCGTTGTTGTTCTCGACCACGGCGACATGGAATTGCCGCGGCAGCAGGATGATCGCCATGAACGACAGCAGCGTGGTCGCGACCAATGTGTCGAAGGCCGGTTCGCGCATGATCGCCATCTGATTGTGCGCCCGCGCCGCCGCGAGCAGTCCGGCGGGGCCGTCGAACATCCAGAACGTGACGAAGATGCCGACGGCGAGGAAGGCGAACAGCTTGACGATCGACTCGGTCGCAATCGCCAGCATCAGCCCGTCCTGATGCTCGGTGGCGTCGATGTGGCGGGTGCCGAACAGCACGGCGAAAGTCGCCATCGACAGCGCGACGAACAGCGCGATGTCGCCGAACACCGGCCGGCTGACTTCGGCGACCGGCGTGAGTTGCGCGAGGATCGTTTCCAGAGACGACGACACCGCTTTGAGCTGCAGCGCGATGTAGGGAATGGTGCCGACGATGGCGATCAGCGCCACGGTGGCGGCGACCGCCTGGCCCTTGCCGTAGCGCGCGGCGATGAAGTCGGCGATCGAGGTGCTGTTCTGGGTCTTGGCGAGGCGCACGATGCGCAGCAGCAGCGGCGAGAACAGTCCGATCATCAGCACCGGGCCGATGTAGATGGTGAGGAATTCATAGCCGGTGCGCGACGCCGAGCCGACCGAGCCGAAGAAGGTCCACGACGTGCAGTAGATCGCCAGCGACAGCGGATAGATCAGCAGGCGGACGCGGCTGCCGCGGCCCGGCTCCCCGCGGCTCAAGCCACGGGACTGGTCCCCGTAGCTCGCCACCAGGAACAGCAGGCCGATATAGGCAAGCGCCACCGCGATGACGACCCAGCCTTGCAGCATCGAGGCTCCAGATCGAGTTAACCCATTGGCTCCGGAGGCATTTTACCCCGGCCTCATACTTTTAGATAGGTGCGGGGCCGAACCGGCCCGCCCCATTTGACGCCAGCGCCGACGCGCGGCATGCAAACCGTTCAAAACGAGCCGCGCAAGAAGCCGAAACCTTTGTCAGCACCGCCCTCCATCAGCACCGCAACCATGCTCCGCAACGTCGCGGAAACGCTGTGCTTTGCGGCGGCCGGCGGCCTGACGCTGGGCCTGTCGGGGATGCCGGCCGGCTATCTGTCGGGCTCGATCATGGCGGTGGCGGCAGCCTCGCTCGCCGGCCGCCCGATGCTGATGCCAATCCCGCTGATGCGCGTGTTGATGACGCTGATCGGAATATCGCTGGGCGCCGTCGTGACGCCAGAAACGCTGCACGGCATGGCGACGTATCCGCTCAGCATCGCGGTGCTGATGGTGGCCTGCGCCTGCATCAGCCTGGCCGGCACGCTCTACCTGCGCGCGGTGCACGGCTGGGACACCGTTGCCGCATACCTCGCGACGGCGCCGGGCGGGCTGTCGCAGGTCATGGCGATCGCCATCGAGATGGACGCCGACGTGCGTGGCATCGCCATCGTGCAGACCATCCGCGTCGTCATCGTCGCGGTCTGTCTGCCCGCTTTGCTCGGACTGTTCGGGCTCGGCGGTCACGCCACGCGCAGCCTCGGCGGGCCGTTCAATCCGGCGCAACTCGGCGAACTGACCTTGCTGATCGCCGTGTCCGCGGTCGTCGCCTATGCGGCTTACCGCGTACGCTTTCCCGGCGGCCTGCTGTTCGGCGCCATGCTCGCCTCCGCCGCGCTGCACGGCTCAGGCTATGTGCACGCCGTGATGCCGTGGTGGGTCGCCTATTCGGTGATGATCGCCTTCGGCGCGGTGACCGGCTCGCGCTTTGCCGGCACGCCGCTGCGCATGCTGCTGCACTTCGTCGGGGCGGCGGTCGGCTCGTTCGCGACCGCGATCGTCATCGTCGCGATCTTCGCCGTGATCCTCGTCGAGTTCCTGTCGCTGCCGCTGGCCGAAGTGATCCTGGCCTATGCGCCGGGCGCGGTGGACGCGATGATGCTGCTGGCGCTCGCGCTCAACCTCAACCCGGTTTACGTCGGCGCGCACCATTTGATGCGCATCTTCTTTGTGCTGCTGACGATGCCGTTCGTCGCGCATTGGGCGCGACCGAAAAAAGTGCCGGCTGAGGCGCCGAAGCCGCCGCTGGCGCGGCCGCCGTTCGACGACTAGCGCCCGATCCCGAAAAGGGTGAAGCGGTTTTCCGATAAGATCAAACGCAAGGACTAAAGATTATTCCGCGGCGAGCGCCTGGTTGCGCGTCGGCAGGTCGAGCTTGTCCCAGACATCGACCAGCGCTTCCGCCAGACGGTCGATCAACGCGTCGTCGTGATAGGGCGACGGTGTGATGCGCAGCCGCTCCATGCCGCGCGGCACGGTCGGGTAGTTGATCGGCTGGATATAGATGC
>CAITEM010000569.1 GCA_903891395.1 uncultured Hyphomicrobiales bacterium
CTTTTCGTTCGAGGATGGGGAAGCCCCAATTGCTTCAGCCGTGACCAACGAACGCTCGGGCCAACTTGAGGCGTGGCACCTGCACCCGCCCGCCCGCCTTTTATCGCGCACGGCCTCGATCGCTCTTACAACGGATCATAATCCTGCGGCTTATCTGACGCGGCCCCATACGATTGAGGGCCCGGTTCCTTGGAACCGGGCCCTCAAATCAGGAGATCAATTTTGGTTGCGGGGGTAGGATTTGAACCTACGACCTTCAGGTTATGAGCCTGACGAGCTACCGGGCTGCTCCACCCCGCGTCAAAATACGAAGCGCGGGACCAGTCCCCGCGCGTTTCGAGGCGTATGTAGCAACGGAAGACGGGAATGGGAAGAGCGCATATCGCTGCAATTCATAAACCTGTCACTAATCGGCGGCAAAAAATGGCCATGGCGGAGGTAGATCGGACAGATCGCGGCAGCAGCTTCGGCGCGAATTTGGCCGCGGCCAGCCTCGCCATCATTGCCGACGCGCGCGCGGCCTTGGCCGACGCCGAGCTGTCCGACGCCGAAAAAGTTCATGAGGTTCGAAAAGCCCTCAAAAGGTGGCGGGCGCTGATGCGCCTGTTGTCCCGGCCGCTCGGCGACCAAGCCGAACGGATGCGAATTGAGGCCCGGGACCTGATGCGCGCTTTGACCGGCGCTCGCGATGCCCAATCGAGCCTCGATGCCCTGGCCGATCTGCGCAAGACCGATGTGCCGTTCTCAGACACCTCGATGGAAACCATCCGCCGGCGGCTCAACGACGGCAAGAATATCGCCGAGCAGGCGGGATTCTCCCCGGCCATGCGCGAGCGCCTGACGCACTATCTCGACTTCGCCACGCTATCGCTCGAGCGCTGGCCGCTGCAGGCAATCGATTTCGACACCGTCGCCGATGCGCTGACCGCGACCTACCGCCGCGCGCGGCAACTGATGCCCGACAACTGGCCGGAAGCCGACGCCGAACACTTGCACGACCTGCGCCGTCGCGTGGTCGAACATCGTCATCAGATGGATTTGGTCGAGCATCTATGGCCGCGGCTCAACCAGGTTTGGGCCGAGGAAGCGCAGCGCCTGCGTAACCGGCTTGGCGCTTGTCAGGATCTGGCGGTGCTCGCCGGTTTCACGGCACCGCGTCAGCCGCTGGCGCCATGGCGATCGCGCCTCGCGCCGGTAGTCGATGCGCGGCGCGCGGCTCATCTCAAGACCGCCGCCCGCCTCGCCGGCCGGCTGTTCGCTGAAAAGCCGAAGGCATTCCGCCGCCGTATCGCGGCGCTTTACGCAGCACGGCAGGCAAAAAAGAGCTGAACACCAACGTAACAAGCCCGGCGCTGTTCGCACCGGGCTTGCCGTTCACAGGGTGAAGGCTGTCAGGCAACCAGCGGGCGCAGGCCCGGATGCTGCTTCACAACGTCCAGGTTCTGCGCCCAGGCGTCGAGGCCCCACACATGGCCAGCGTGCTTCACGATCAGATAGACCAGCACGCCCGCATAGACGGCGTGATAGTCGAAGATCAGGTTGGTAGTGTCCTCGACGAACGGCCAATCGAGATGCGCCATCCAATACGTAACCATCAGCAGAATGCCGAACGCCGCGCTCACCCGGACCATCAAGCCGAACAGCAGCGACAGTCCGATCAGCAGATGGCCGTATTCGACTAGAAAGGTGGTAATCGGCGCCAACGTCGGCGTCGTGAACACCGCGAATAGATTGTGGAAGGTCTTGGTGTGGCTGAGGAAGCCAACCACGGTGAAGCTTGGGTCAAAGACCTGATGCGACGCGGCATAAAGAAACGTCCAGGCCATCAGGAAACGAAGATAGAGCACGATGCCCTTTTCGATCGATGTCGTCGGCATAGTGATGCCCCTTGGGGTTTGAGAAACTCGTCCCGCAAAAAGAACATCGCGCCGAACGCCACCGGCCAGCATTGATGTGGGTCAATCGTGCACGCACAAAAAAACCGCCGTCCGGTTTCCCGGGCGGCGGTTCGTTGTTTCTGGAGGGCTGCTCCAAAAACAAAACGGCCGCCCTTGCGGACGGCCGTTTGTTTGAATGCCGTACATCGTGATGAGGATCATTCGTTCTTGGCAGGACTGGCAGCGACCTACTCTTCCAAGTCTTAAGACTTAGTACCATTGGCGCTGGGGAGTTTTACGGCCGAGTTCGAGATGGGATCGGGTACAGGCCCCCCGCTAAAACCAC
>CAITEM010000570.1 GCA_903891395.1 uncultured Hyphomicrobiales bacterium
CCTGATCCGGATTGGCACTAATGGTCGATAGCGTGTTGTCGTCGGGACGGTCGTAACAGATGAGAATGCGCGACGGCGTGCGCACGAGCCGCCGCAGTTCCGCGAGCGTCTTCAGGATGACGCCGCCCTCGTTGTAGACCGGGATCACGATATCGAGCCGCGGCGGGATCATTCGCTAAGACACGACATTCGCGTTCTTGAGAAAGCCCCAGACGTCGACCACCGGCTTGCCCTTGAAGTCGGCGTCTTTGTAGGCCGAATGCGGCGTGCACAGGATGAGAATATCGCTGCCATCCACTACCTCATCGAGCGGCAGAATAGCCGGATCGGTGACGACGAACGGATCGGTGGTGAGCACGTTGCGCGCCGACATCTGCAAAGTGCGCTTGAGCTTGTAGCTCAGTGATGCCCGCGTATCGTCGATCTCCGCTTTGAACGCCATGCCCAAGAGACCGACGGTCATGCTCGAAACGTCGTAGGCGCGCTTCAAATCGTCGACCAATTGCAGCACCAGGCCTTCGTTCACCTGCATCGCCGCATGACCAAGGCCGAACTGATTGCGGGCGTAGGCCGCAAGCTGCATCGTGTCCTTGAACAGACATGGGCCTGCGGAAAAGCCGGGCCCAGGAAAGCTCTTGGCGCGCGGATAGTTGTGCTTCATAGCCTTCATGACGGCCTGGTAATCGACACCGGCGGTTTTCGCGATCATGTAGAACTGATTGGTGGCGGCGAATTCAATGTAGCGGTAGGCATTGTTGAACAGCTTGGCGAATTCGGCCTCGAGCGGTTTGACAACGACCAGTTCCGGCGCGATGCGGCTGAATAATTCGGTGGCTTCGCTGACGGCTTCAGGCGTCGTGCCGCTGATGATCTGCGGCATCTCGCGCAGTTCCTTGATGCCGTACCCCTGGACGACGCGTTCCGGGCAGAAAGCGATTTTGTTCTTACGGCCGAGCCGCGCCAGATAGTCATGCAGCCAGTCGGTAGTTCCCGGATAGACCGTCGAGCGGAGAACCAGAAGCTGATCGTCTGATACATGCGGCAGCAAATCGTCGATGCACTGCTGTACCGGTCCCGGCACCGGATTGAGGAATTCATCGACCGGCGTGCCGATGGTGATGATGACCGGCCCGCTCCGGTTGATCGCCGCCGGCGACGAACTGAAGACCAGCCGGTTGTCCGCCAGCGCCTTGGTCAAGAGCGGCGCCGCGCCATGCTCGATGAACGGCAGCTTGCCGGACCGCAACGTGGCCAGCGTCGCCTCGTTGAGGTCGTTGATATTGACGGTCATGCCGGACTCGGCGAAGGCAAGCACCAGCGGAATCCCGACATGCCCGGCGCCGCCGACCACGGTGATATCGGCCTGCGCGGCGTCGCTCGGGGACGCCTGCACGGTCTTGGTCGACGGATAGTTCAAAGGGTGCCTTTGCCGTTGAATGTTCGAGGTTTAACTAGCAAATTCCTGGACAAAAGGGATAGGGAATTTGGACCGGAACTGCCGGCTGAGCCGGTAATTCGGCCCCTTTTCGCGCGAAACAATAATAAGGCCCCGGTTTTACGCCGGGGCCTTGCTATCCAAGAGAGACGATGTGTTCAGCGCCGCCTTGGCACAGCGGCTATTCGACAGCCTGAGTTTCCCGCACGCTGTCTTCGCTGAGCATCTTTTCGAAATAGGCGATGGTGCGGGTCAGCCCTTCCTGAAGCTGGGTCCGCGGCTCCCAACCCAATTGCGCCTTGGCGCGCGAGATATTGGGCTGACGCTGACGAGGGTCGTTCTCCGGCAGCGGCCGGCGCACGATTTTTGACTTTGCACCAATCATCTCGATGATCTTGGTCGCAAGTTCAAGAATGGTGAACTCGTTCGGATTCCCGATGTTGATCGGACCGGTCACCTGATCTCCAGACGCCATCAGGCGCATCATGCCCTCGATCAAATCGTCCACATAACAGAACGAGCGAGTCTGCGAGCCATCGCCATAAATCGTGATGTCCTGCCCGAGCAAGGCCTGCACAATGAAATTCGACACGACGCGCCCGTCGTTCGGATGCATGCGCGGGCCATAGGTATTGAAAATACGCATGACCTTGATGCGAAGTCTGTGCTGGCGCCAGTAGTCGAAAAACAGAGTCTCCGCGCAGCGCTTGCCCTCGTCGTAACACGAGCGCGGGCCGATCGGATTGACGTGGCCCCAATAGTCTTCGGTTTGCGGATGAACGTTCGGGTCGCCATACACTTCCGACGTGGATGCCTGAAGAATTTTGGCCTTCACACGCTTGGCGAGACCGAGCATGTTGATTGCGCCGTGCACACTCGTCTTGGTCGTCTGCACAGGATCGTGCTGGTAGTGAATCGGCGATGCCGGGCAAGCCAGATTGTAGATCTGATCGACCTCGAGATAGATCGGGAACGTCACGTCGTGACGGATCAGTTCAAAATGCTTGTTGCCAAGCAGGTGTTCGATGTTGGTACGCGCACCGGTAAAAAATTATCCAAGCAGATAACGTTGGCGCCTTGCTCCAGCAGCCGTTCGCACAAGTGCGAACCCAGGAAGCCCGAACCACCGGTGACGAGTACCCGGTTCTGAAGGTGCATCGTGCGCACCGCGGTCGGCTCGACAGAGGGGGATTCGACGGCGGGCAACTGGCTCAGGGACGGCTCGCCCTTCGGGCCGGTATCTTTCTGCTTCGCCATGCGCAGTCCTCAAAAATAGGAGTTCACCAATCGGTAACTATATTTGGTTATCAATTAGTTACCGGGCGACCCTTTCCGCATCCAATTCCACGCGTCGGTTAGTTGCCCTTCGAGCGCCGAGTGCGCCGGAATCCAGCCCAGCTTTTCACGAGCCCGGTCGCTCGACCCGATCAGGGCCGCCGGATCGCCTGGCCGGCGCGGCGCCATTTTGATCTTGATCGGCTTGCCGCAGACCCGTTCGGCTGTCCGGATGACGTCCATCACCGAATAGCCGTGGGCATTGGCCAGATTGAGCGCGCAGGTTTCACCGCCGGCCAGCAAATATTTCAGCGCGCGGACGTGCGCGTCGGCCAGATCGGCGACGTGGATGTAGTC
>CAITEM010000571.1 GCA_903891395.1 uncultured Hyphomicrobiales bacterium
AACTCGAGGCGCTGCTGCCGCAAGGCTTCGCGCAATGGGCGTCGGCCGCGTCGCGCTGGCGCAATGCCGTGAAGGCCTCCGGCCTGTCATTCTCCGGCCGCCGCAAGTTCTGGCAATTGTTCACCGCGCACGCGGTCGCCAACCCGGAAGCCGCGCCGACCGAAAACGACTTCGCGCGCTTTGTTGCCGAGGTGAAGGGCCTTGGCGCTGCCGTCGAGAACGGCTCGGTGACCCTGGTCGGGGCAGGGCCGGGCGATCCGGAACTGCTGACGCTGCGCGCGGTGCGCGCGCTGCAATCCGCCGACGTAATCCTGTTCGACGATCTGGTGTCGCGCGACGTGCTCGACTTTGCCCGCCGCGAAGCGCGCAAGATGCTGGTCGGCAAGACCGGCTTCGGTCCGTCCTGCAAGCAGGACGACATCAACACGCTGATGATCGGCCTTGCCCGTCAGGGCAAACGCGTCATTCGGCTTAAAGGAGGCGATCCGCTGATCTTCGGCCGCGCCGCGGAAGAAATCGACGCCTGCAAGGCCGCCAATATCGCCGTCGATATCGTACCCGGCATCACGGCGGCGCAGGGCGCAGCGGCGAAGCTCGGCATTCCATTGACCGACCGCGACAACTCGCGCCGGCTGCAATACGTCACCGGGCATGCCCGCAGCGGCAAGTTGCCGGACGACATCGACTGGCGCAGCCTGGTCGATCCGACCACCACCACGGCAATCTATATGCCGGTGAAGACACTGGAAGCGCTGGTCGCCAAGGCCACCGCCGAAGGCCTCGACCCGCAGACGCCGTCGCTGGCGATCTCGCGCGCCACGCGGCCCGACCAGCGGGTTGTCTCGGCCCCAATCGGCGAATTATCCGTCCGCATTGCGGAGGCCAAGCTGCCGGGGCCGGTGCTGGTGATGTTGGGACGGATCGTCGGCAGTCAATCGGGCGAGCTCGCCATGCCCGACCGTCAACAAAACCGGGCAAACTCGCAGCCCTAACGCGCTAACGGAAGATTTCCGACAGTTCGCCGCGCTTCGGACGCCGGCTTGCTTCTGACCGGCCCTCACGCTGCCAGTCCTGCCGCGAACCTTGCGTCCGATCCTGCGCGCGAACCTGCGGCCCGACGTCGCGTGCATCGACGCGGCGTTCCGGGCCCCGTTCCTGTGCCCTTTTTTGCGGGTGGCTTTGTTCGGGACGCCCATCGGTGCCGGGGTCGTTGCGCAGGTTCTGAGTGCGCTTCTGTTCCGGCGGCTGCTGTCCCGGCTTTTTCGGCTTTGCCTGCGGCACGTCAACTTTCCGCTCGGCGACGTCCTGCTTGGCGATCGGCTTCAGGGCCGGCTTCATGTCCTGTTTGGCCACGGTCTTGGGCGTTTCCTTGAGCGTGAATGTTTCCTTCACGGCCGCTGTCTCGACGGCGACAGGCGCCTGCACGCGTGCGACTGGGGTCGCCGTTACCGGTTCAGGCGCCACAGCGTCGGGGCTCACGCTCGGGAAGGTGTCGGGCGAATAGGCGTAGGCGTTGTATTGGTTGTTGCGGATCGGCTGGCTGGCGTCCTGGATGATGCGGTCGCCCTCGCGCCGGTTTTCATAGGCGCTGCCGCGGCCGCTGAAGGTCACGGCATAAACCGGCTTGGTCTTGATCTGCGTATCGACGGGCGCAATCGCGCGGTCATAGTCGTTCTTGTCGTAGGCGACGATGCCGCGGTCGATGAAGGCATTGGCGAAGTTCGGATTGAGCTTGATCGCCTGATTCATGTCGGTCGTGGCGCGCTCGAAATCGCGCTTGTCGTAGAAGGCAAAGGCGCGGTTATAAAGCGCCAGCGCATAGTTCGGGCTGAGCGCCAGCGCCTGCGTGTAGTCGGCGACGGCGCGGTCGAATTCCCCGCGGTTGCGGTAGGCGAAGCCGCGGTTGTTCAAGGCGCGGGCGTTCTTCGGGTCGAGCTTGATGGCCTGGCTGAAGTCGATAATGGCGGCGTCGAACTCGTTCTTGTTGTCGCGCGCCAGGCCGCGCGCGTTGTAGGCCGCGGCGTAGTCCGGATCGAGTTTGATCGCGGCGTCGAAATCCTTGATGGCGCGGTCGAAGTCGCGCTTCTCATAATAGGCGTTGGCACGGTTATAGAGGGCGATAGTGTAGTTGGCATTGAGCTTGATGGCCTCGCCGAAATCGGCGATGGCGCGATCCGCATCGCCCTTGTTGCGGTTGGCAAAGCCCCTGTTGTTGAAGGCGAGGGCATCCGTCGGGTCCAGCTTGAGCGCGGCGTCGAAATCGGCGATGGCGCGATCGCTGTCGCCGCGCATACCCAGCGTGGTACCGCGGTCGGTAAAGGTCCGCGCGGCGTTGGGACTGAGCCGTACCGCCATGTCGAAATCGGCCAATGCGTGTTCGAGGTCGCCCTTTGTGCGGTACACCAAGCCGCGATTGGCGAGCGCGCCGGCATTGCGGCCGTCGAGCTTGATCGCCTGGCTGAAATCACCCAACGCGCGGTCGTAATCGCGCTTCTCGCGATAAGCGAGGCCGCGCTGGTAATAGGCCTGATCGAAATTGGCATTGAAACGGATGGCCTCGCCGAAGTCGGCGGTGGCGCGCTCGAAGTCGCGTTTCTCGAAGAAGGCGTTGCCGCGCTGGAAATAGCCGAGGGCGAACCTGGCATCGAGCTTTACGGTTTCACCGAAGTCGGCGATGGCGCGGTCGATGTCGCCCTTGAGCCGGTAGGCAATGCCACGGTTGTAGAATGCCATGGCATTGGCCGGATCGAGCTTGGCCGCCTGGCTGAGGTCCTCGATCGCGCGGTCGTTGTCGCCCTTGGCGCCGTAGCGGAGGGCGCGATCGTAGAGCGCGCCGGCGAAGCGGGGATCGATCTTCAGGGCCGCGTCGAAGTCCGTAATGGCGCGGTCATAGTCGCGTTTGAATTCCAGCGCGTTGCCGCGATTGTAGTAGGCGACAGCATAGGCCGGATTGAGCTTGATGGCCTGGTCGAAATTCTGGATCGCGCGGTCAAGGTCGTTCTTGTCGCGGAACGCCAGGCCTCGATTGTAGAAGGCCAGCGCGTTGCGGCCGTCGAACTTCACCGCCTGCTCGAAGTCGGCCAGCGCGCGGTCGATGTCGCCTTTGGCGGCATAGGCGACGCCGCGGTCGTTGTAGCCCTGGGCGTAATCCGGGTTGAGTTTGAGCGCCTGGGTCAGGTCGGCGATGGCGCGGTCGAAATCGCGCCGGTTGGCATTGGCGTTGCCGCGATTGTTCAGTGCCAGCGCGTCGGCCGGGTTGATCTTGACCGCACTGTCGTAGTCGGCGACGGCGCCCGCGTATTCGCCCTTGTCGTATTTAGCGTTGCCGCGGTTGTAGAAGGCGACGGCGTAGCCGCCGTTGAGCTTGATGGCCTGATCGTAGTCGGCGATGGCACGATCAAGCTCTCCCTTGGCGGAGAGTGAAATGGCACGGTTGTTGAAGGTCGGGGCGTATTGCGCATTCAGCGACGCGGCCTGATCGAAATCGGCGATGGCGCGGTCGTTTTCGCCCTTGAGACCGAAGGCGATGCCGCGGTCGTTGTAGGTGACCGCCTGGTCGGGGCTGAGCTTGATCGCCTGCGTCAAGTCGGCCACGGCTTTGTCGAACTCGCCCTTGCTCGCCTGCGCGTTGCCGCGCGCGCTGAAGCCTTGCGCCAGCTTCGGATTGAGCTTGGTCGCCTGGTCGAAATCGGCAATGGCGCGGTCGTCGTCGCGGCGCTCGTGATAGGCCACGCCGCGGTTGTAGAGCGCATTGGCGTTGGTCGGGTCGAGTTTGACCGTCTGATCGAAGTCCGCGATGGCGCGGTCGTATTCCTCGCGCTTGTAGCGAGCGACGCCGCGGTCGTAATAGGCCATCGCGTCTTTCGGATTGAGCCGGATCGCCTGATCGTAATTGGCGATGGCCTTGTCGTAAATCCGACGTTGGAAGAACGCGTTGCCTCGGTTGTAGTAGGCGGCCGAGAAGTTGGCGTTGATCTTGATGGCGCGGTCGAAGTCGGCGACGGCGCGGTCGAGGTCGCTCTTCGCGGCGTAATTGATGCCTCGATCATTGTAAGCCAACGCGAAGATGGGGCTCAACCGGATCGGTTGCGCGATCTCCATGGCGTCGCGGTCATAGCCGCGCTGGCCGCGCACGTCATTGCCGCGCGGGCTCGACGCGAAGGTATAATTCGGGTTGACCCTGATCGCCGCCTCGAAGTCGGCGATGGCGTGCTCGAAGTCCTTCTTCTCGTAATAAGCCACACCGCGGTCGTGATAGGCGAATGAATCCTTGCCATCGAGCTTGATCGCCTGGGTGAAATCGGCGATGGCGCGGTCGGTGTCGTTCTTGTCGAAATGGGCGTTAGCGCGGTTGTAGTAGGCGACGGCGTAGCTATCGTTGAGCTTGATGGCCTCGCCGAAATCGGCGACGGCGCGATCGCTGTCGCCTTTGGTGCGGTAGGCGAGACCACGGTTGTTGAGCGCCACGGCATTCTTCGGATCGAGCTTGATGGCGTAGTCGAAATCCTTGATGGCGTTGTCGGTGTCGCCTTTGGCGCCATAGGCGATGGCGCGATCGTAGAACGCGCGCACCGCCTGCGGGTTCAGTTTGATCGCGGCGTTGAAGTCGTCGATAGCGCGGCCGTAGTCGCGCCTGTCGAAATAGGCATTGGCGCGGTTGCTGAAGGCCATGGCATAGTTCTGATCGATTTTGGTGGCCTGGCTGAAATCCTCGATGGCGCGGCTGCTGTCGCCCTTGGCGCGGAAGGCGAGACCACGATTATTGTAGGCCGAGGCCAGTTTGGCATCAAGGCGGATGGCCTGACTGAGATCGCTGAGCGCTCGGTCGTAATCGCGCATGTTGACCAGCGCCAGCCCGCGCGCGTTATAGGCCGCGGCGTTGCCGTTGTTGAGCCGGATGACCTGGTCGAGATCCTTCAGTGCGCGGTCGTGGTAGCCCAGCGTCTCCAGCGTCTCGCCGCGATTGAGCAGCGCCAGCGCGAAACCGGTATTGATGTTGATCGCCTGATCAAAATCGCGCACCGCACGTTCGAGATCGCCTTTGGCCTTGAAGGCCATGCCGCGGCTGTTCAACGCCACGTCGTAATGCGGATTGGCCTTGATCGCGTTGTCGTAGTCGGCGATGGCGCGCTCAACGTCGCCTTTGCCTTGATAGATATTGCCGCGATTATTCAGCGCCGCCGCGAAGCCCGGATCGAGCTTGATGGCCTGATCGAGGTCACCGATGGCGCGGGCAAGGTCGCCCTTGCGCTGCCACAGGATCGCGCGGCTGTTAAACACAGCGGCATAAGTCGGGTTGAATTTGATGGCCTGTTCGAAGTCCTGCAAGGCACGATCGATCATGCCGCGCGCCGCGTACGTATTGCCGCGCTCGGTGAAGGCGGCGGCATATTTCGGGTCGAGCTTGATGGCGAGGTCGTAGTCGCGCGTGGCGCGGTCGTAGTCGCCCCGCTGCTGATAGGCGTTGCCGCGATCGACATAGCCGGCTGTGAATTTCGGATCGAGCTTCAACGCCTGGTCGAAATCGGCGACGGCACGGTCGAAATCGCGCTTTTCACGATAGGCGATGCCGCGGGCGTGGACGGCCAGCGGATCGCGCGGGTCGACGCGGATCGCCTGGCTCAGATCGTTGATGGCGGCGTCGAACTGGCGGCGCTCGAAGTTCGCCATGCCGCGGTTGTAGTAGGCGGTTGCGAAATTCGGATTGAGTTTGATGGCCTGGTCGAAATCCGGGATCGCCTTGTCGTCGTCGCCGAGGCTGAGATAGCCGAAGCCGCGGGCGTTGAAGGCGGCCGCGTTTTTGGTGTCCAGCTTGATCGCGCGCGAGAAGTCAGCGACCGCGCTGGCGTGGTCCTTTTTCTCCTGGAAGGCGAGGCCGCGGCTGAAATAGGCGCCTGCGAAGTTCGGATTGACCTTGATGGCCTGTTCGAAGTCGGCGATGGCGCGGTCGTAATTCTGCTTCTTCTGGAAGGTGTCACCGCGATTGCTCAACGCCGCCACGAATTTCGGGTCGATGCGCAGCGCCTGATCGAAGTCGGCGACGGCCCGGTCGCTGTCGCCCTTGGCGTTGTAGACTTGCCCGCGTACGTTGAACGCGGCCGTATAATCCGGCTTGTTGTTGATGGCCTGATTGAGATCGGCGATGGCGCGATCGTAGTCCCGCTTCTCGAACAACGCATTGCCGCGCTCGAAATAGGCGAGCGCATTGGCCGGATCCAGCCTGATCGACTGGTCGAAGTCAGCCAGCGCGTTGGTCATGTCGTCCCGGCTGCGATAGGCGAGGCCGCGGTTGAAATAGGCCGATGCCTGCTTTGGATCGAGTTTGACGGCCTGGGTGAAGTCGGCGGTGGCGCGCTCGTCCTCGCCTTTGGCGCGCAATGCCAGGCCGCGATTGTAAAAGGCCATCGCGTTCTTCGGGTCGATTCGGATCGACTGGTCGAAATCGGCGACGGCGCGTTCCGGCTCGCCGCGCGCGGCGTAGGTGATGCCGCGGTTGTAATACGACAGCGAATCTTTGGGATCGAGCTTGATCGCTTGCGTCAGGTCGCGCAGCGCCTTGTCGTAGTCGCGCTTCTCGAAATACGACACGCCGCGGTCGTAATAGGCCAGCGCGTATTCGCTATCGAGCTTGATCGCCTGGTCGTAGTTTTGAATGGCGCGGTCGTAGTCGCGCTTGTCGTAGAACGCATTGCCTCGGTTGTAGTAGGCCAGCACGTAGTTGCTGTTGAGCAGCAGCGCCTGGTCGTAGTCCTTGATGGCGCGGTCGACTTCGCCACGGTTGCGATAGGCAAGGCCCCGGTTGTTGTAGGCAAAACCGTCGCGCGGATCGAGCAGGATGGCCTGGTCGAAGTCCTGGATGGCGCGCTCGACGCTGCCCTTGGCAGCATAGGCGATGCCGCGGTCGTTCAACGCTAGAATGAATTCGGGATTGATCTTGATGGCCTGGTCGAAGTCTTGAATGGCGCGCTCGTAGTCGCGGATGTCGCGATAGGCGAGGCCGCGGCTGTGCAAGGCCACCGCGTCGTTGGGATTGAGCTTGATGGCGCGGTCATAGTCGGGGATTGCGCGGTCCGGCTCGCCCTTGGCGCGGTAGGCCATGCCGCGATTGAAATAGGCAAGACCTGAATTCTGATTGAGAGAAATCGCAATATTGAGGGTGCCGATCGCCCGCTCATAGTCGCGCCGGTCGTAGTAAATGTGGCTGAGCGTCGTAACCGCCACTGTATTTTTCTTGTCGTATTTCAGCGTCTGTTCGAGGTCGCGCACGGCGCGGTCGCTGTCGCCGCGGTCTCGGAGTACCAGAGCGCGGTTGAAGTAGGCGTCGGCATTTCCCGAATTGAGCTTGATCGCCTCGTCGAAATCGTGGATCGCCTGATCGGCGTTGTTTTTGGCGCGATAGGCCTTGCCGCGGCTGAAATAGGCCGCCGCCTTATCCTTGCTGCGGAGCTCGCCGTCGTCTTCGCCTTTGCTTTTCTTCTTCGTCGTCTTTTGAGTGGTCTGCTGGATGACGAGCGTACAATTCTCGATGCGGAGGTCGGCGGAATTTTCGTCGTTGGCGCAGATCTTCATCTGTTCGCGCGGTGCGGCGAATGCATGCGCGGCCGCCAACAGCATGATCGCTGTTGCAGCCGTGCCGGCCAAAACGTGACGCGCACCCCAGTTCATACCGCCCCGATGCATCCGGGCGGGTTGCCGCACCGGAATAGGTTTCTGAATCCGCATTGAACTTAGATTGAAAATACGGGGAGAGTCGTGATGGAGGAGGAATTGCCCGGGTTAAGATTAATCCTGCGGGGCTCCGTTGCGCGCGGCGCATTAACGAAATCAGGTTAATGCACGCGCATGGGCGCGCTGAAAATGACTGCGGTCGCGGCGGATAAACCGGCGCGGCCGCGAGCCTTCGAATTTTGAAAAATTATTGCTTGAGTGCGGCGGCGCGCGCAGTGGCGGCCATTTCCTCAAGCACGTAATCCGGCGGCATGACGTAGGCCATGACTTTTTCCTTCGGATATACCGACTGCGTCACCACCGGCCCGTGATTGCCCGACACCACGATCGGGTTGCCCTGGCCGTCGGTGCCGCGCACCACGCCGACATGGCCATTATTGGGGCCCTTGCGGTACATGATGGCGATAGCGCCGACGCGCGGCCCGTCGAGCTTCTTGCCGAAATCCAGGAAGGAGCGGGCGGCGCGCGATTTCGTGCCTTTGCCGCCGGCTTTGTTGATCACGAAGTTCATGAAGTCGGCACACCAGAGCTGTGTCGGCAGCCCAAGCTGTTTGGCGCTACGACCGCGCCAGCGCAGCGCTTCCAGAAGGACGCCGGCGGCACCGGGCACCTGCGCCGCCGCATCGGCGGCATCGCTGCGGCTGCGGTTGATAGTCTCGAGCGGTTCGGTATTGGCGAAACGCTCATTGCCCTTGTCGGCGGTCGCGTGCGCCGGTGCGACACCGAGCGCGAAAACACAAAGGACCAGAGCTGAGAGAGATCGTTTCATGTTCCCATTCCTGCCGGCGTCTAAGCCGGGACTTGTTTGGCCTGTCGTTCATACAGTTTCGTGATGCCAATAACGGCATCATGATGCTGCGTGGTTAATCCGCACATCTTTTCCGTTTAATTCGTGCCGCTGCAAGTGAAAGCGCGCGTTCGTTCAACGACGCTTTGCCGTATGGTTAAAGCTAAAATTTTAATTAAATGAGACGCGATCAGTGCGCGTTATAGCGAACGGGTGCGACGACCGAGAGTTCAGCTTCCGAAACGCCGGCGGGCGGCGGCGGCATCGGTTGCGCGCGGTCCAGCAAGGACAGCGTTTCGCGATCGAGCAGGCTGGACCCGGAGCTGCGCGCGATGCGCACGTTGTGGACGCCACCGCTGCGATCGACCCGGAATGCGACTTGGGTCGTGCCGGCATCGCCGCGGGCGTCCGACGGGTAACGCTTGTAACGTTCAAGGCGCGCGACCAGTTGCGAACGCCAGTTCGGCAGAGCATTGGAATCGCGCGACGACGCGCCCGGCAAGGGCGCCGCGCTGACATCGGCGCGTTGCGGCGCGGCGCTCGGCGCGCTGGCAAGCGACTTCTTTTTATCGGGCTTCTTCTTTTCCTTGGGCTTTTCGACCACCTTCGGCGGCAGCGGCAGCACGACCTCCGGCTTTACGGTGGGCGGCGGCAGTTCAATTTTTTCGATGGGTTTGAGTGGCTCCGGTTCAGGCTCCTCGGCGCGGGCCGCGACCTGATCGGGCGGCATGTCATTAGGCACGACTTCAGGCGCGACTGCGACCGGCGCCAATTCCATCATGACGACGGGCGCGTTGGCAACGAGGTCCGAGCTTTCGCTCCACTTCGCCAGCAACGCCGCGGCGCCGGCGGCGTGAATGCCGAAAGCCAGCAAAAAACATGCGCCCCATCTCAATGATTGGGCCCGGTTGAACGTCATGGTTTGTCGGCTTCCAGGCCGACCAGCGCAACGTGCAGGTAACCGGCGCTACGCAGGTCGTTCATCAGCATCATCAATTCGCCGTAGGAGACGGCCTTGTCGGCACGCATGAAGACGCGTTGTTGTTTGTCGCCGGACGTCGCCTTGTCGAGCGCCGCCGTCAGCGTTCCGCGCGCGACCGGATCGTTGTCGAGCGTCAGGCTCAAATCGGATTTTAACGTCAGGAACAGCGGCTTGTCGGGCCGGGGCGTACGCTCGGCGCTGGCGGACGGCAGGTCGACGGCAACATCCACGGTGGCGAGCGGCGCGGCGATCATGAAAATGATCAGCAGCACCAGAATCACGTCGATGAACGGCGTAACGTTGATCTCGTGGACTTCGTTTAAGGCATCGTCGCCGTGGTCGAGACGTACGCTCATGATGTCACTCCGCCGCTACGCCGCGGCGGCGATTGAACACGCCACGATCGAGGTCGCGGCTGATGAGGCGCAGAATTTCCGCCGAGGCGTCGCCATGGAGCGCGCGATCGCCGGCGATCCAACGTGAGAACATGTTGTACATCACCACCGCCGGGATCGCCGCGACCAGGCCGAGCGCGGTAGCGAGCAGGGCTTCCGCGATGCCGGGTGCGACCACCGCGAGATTGGTGGTGTGCGATTTCGAAATGCCGATAAAGGCGTTCATGATGCCCCACACCGTTCCGAACAGTCCGACGAAGGGCGCGGTGGCGCCGATGGTGGCGAGAATGCCGGTGCCCCGGATCATCTGGCGTCCCGCGGCAGCTTCGAGGCGCTCCAGCCGCGAGCCAATGCGCTCCTTGACGCCATCCGGCGACATTGCGTCGGCGGATTGCTGCAATTCGGTATCGGCGGCGCCGATCAGTGCTGAAGCCGCGTCCTTGCCGCCTTGCAAAGCGCGCACGTCGTTCCAGGCGCGCGCGGCGGCGAGGGCTGCGATGGCCGCGCCCAGGCGGCGGCGCGCCGCGAGCAGTTCGATCGCCTTGGCAAACCAGATGGTCCAGGTCAGCACCGATGCAAAGGCGAGCCCCACCATTACCGCTTTGACGACGATGTCGGCCGCCATGAACATGCCCCAAGGCGATAGGTCCTGGGGCAGGCTGAGCGTGATCGGCGGCACCGCCGCGGTTGCCGATGCGGGATTTGCGGTTGGGGCGGCCTCGGCGGCGGTCGGAGCAGCGGTCTGGACGGCCGGCGTGATTGCCGGCGCCGCGGGCGGCGGCGTCTGTGCCAACGACAAAGAGGGCGACAGCAGCCCGATCGCGAGGATCGCGACCGCAACGTGCCGGCACAGCGTTAAACGGATCAGTCGCATCGCCGAGGTCCTTCAGTGCAGAGTGTAGCGCAAATGCTGCGGATTGATCAGCGTGCCGACCCCGTCGTGCGAGACCAGCACTCCGCCGGGAATCGAGATGGGGATCAGCCAGACGACCAGGCCGACGCCGATCCACAAATACATGTTGAGCCAAAGGCGGCGAAGAATTGCGGCACGCATTACGATTGCCCGGGTCCGTCGGCTGGTGGGCAACCTATAGCGCCGAAAGCGAAAAACAACAGCAAAATCGCAGTTTTTAGGCATTCTAAAAAGTACACGGAAGTCTAAGTGCGACGCGATGCTCCGTTACAAAGTCGATCTCAAGTCGATGTGCTGTACTGCACATGGCACTACACACCTCCACCCGTCTTGGCTGCCGGAAACGGCCGACAGTGCGCCGTCGGACCCGGATTGAACCGCAGCGTCGTTGCGTGCAACGTCCCGCGCGCTGGCACCAGCCAGAACAACAATCGTCCAAGGATTAATCTTATGCCGTTTACATTGTCCCAGGCTTCGCTGCCGGTCTTCGAGATCGGCCTTAATGCTTTGTCGGCCGTGCTCGACAAGGCCACGGCTTACGCCACCGCGAAGAAAATCGATCCGTCCGTCGTGCTCGGTTGGCGTCTGGCGCCCGACATGTTCGCCCTTGCCCGCCAGGTTCAGATCGCGGCCGATCAGGCCAAGAATGCCTCGTCGCGGTTGGCTGGGGTCGAACCGCCGAAATTCGAGGATAACGAGACTACGGTCGATCAGCTCAAGGCGCGGCTCGCCAAGACGATCGCCTACCTCAAGACGCTCGACGCCAAGGCACTCGACGCCTCGATCGACCGCGAAATCACGTTTCCGCTCGGGCCGACTAAAAAGGGGCAGATGACCGGCGCCGATTACCTCAACCACTTCGTGCTGCCGAACTTCTACTTCCACCTGACCGCGGCCTATGCCTGCGTGCGTTCCTGCAGTGTGGACGTCGGCAAGCAGGATTTCCTCGGTGCGATTCCGCTCAAGATAATCTAGCGCCGGGGGCAGGCCGCAAAAGCAAAACCGCCTCGCCAGTCACCCGGCGAGGCGGCTTTATGTGGTCGTCGAAGAAAATCAGGTCCTAGTAACGGTAGGAAACCTGGCCGCCTTCTTCATCACCTTCGGATTCACGCGCGCCGTTGCCGCTGTAACCGCAGTTACAGTTGACGCCGCGGACTTCGCGACGTTCGTTGACGACGCGGGTCGAGCCCTGGGCATAGCGATTGACGGTCTCGTTCCGGTTCTCGACCTGCAGCTTGTTGGTCGTGTTGACCTTGTGCAGGGTGATGTTGCGGATCACCGTGTTCTGGCGATGCACGACGATTTCCCGGTTGATGACCGGCTTCACGTGCACGACCAGGCGGTTTTCCTGAACGAGGTTCGTCTTCTTCACTTCCCGGGTGTGATCGACGTATCGGGTGTGGGTCCTCACCTGGGCCGGAGCGCGCTCGACGCGCCGGGTGTTGTACTCGGAGTCGGGTCGACGGCAGTTACAGACCGAGTCATAGTAGGTCCCAGCAGAGGCCGGGGTCGGTGCGATGTTCGCCAGTCCGACGACCAGCAAAGCGCCGCATAACGCTTTGTACAGTAGGTTCATCTTAAAGCCCCGTTAACCATATAAGTTAAGCCACTGCCTAATCTTTTCCGGTTTCAGGGTTTTTGTAAAGAAAAAATTAACCATATTTTTGCCACCCCTGCCTTATTTCCAGGAAGACCCCCGAAAATAGCGGCGTCAGGAGCGCAGTACCGCTAAATATAGACGCGGCAGCGGACTTACTTGAGGCGTTTTGCCGCTTCGGTGACCAGACTTAGGTCCGTGTACGCGTTGATGTCGATCTTCTTTTTGACGAAACCGAGCTCCCGTGTGGTGTCCACGTTGCGCTGCAGGGCCGCGATATTCGGCAGCAAATCGGGGTCGCGGTACACGTCCTGCCTGGTGAAGACCCAGCCGAAACTGGCGGCTGGTTGCTTGGTGACCCTCGCGGCGATCTGGGTCACCTCATCATGGTTCTTGGGGTCGATGTACCAACGGGTGATCCGCAGCATATCTTCCATGAAGTCGACCATGGCGGCGCGGTTCTTCTCGATGAAGCCCTTGCGGGCGTTCCACGAGATCATTTGGGTGATGCCGAGCGCTTCCTTCTGCTCGAACAGGACGCGGCCTTCGTCCTTGAGCTTGGGATTGAGCGCGAAGGGCAGGACGGCCGGCACCAAGTCGGCCTTTTTCTCGACCAGCATGGCCGGCATCGCCGCAAGCGGCGCTTCCAGCATGGTGTAGTCGCGCTTCTCCTCGAGGCCGTGCTGCTTGAGCATGGCGCGGATGGCGACGTCGACGGCGCTGCCGCCGCCATTAGTGCCGATCACCTTGCCCTTGAGATCCTCGACTTTGTTAATCCCGGAGTCCTTGCGGACGTAATATTGCTGGCTGAAGTGGCCGTCGACGCCGTCCTGGAATTCGTCGGCGATGACGCGGATGTCGTCGAGCCCGGCATTCTCGATCGCGATGGCGAGCGACGAGTAGGCGAGGTTGGAAATTTCCAGCTCGTTATTGGCGATCGCCGTGATCATCTGCGGCGTGCCCTGATAGCGGATGCTTTCGAGCGTGTAGGACTTGCCGATGTGCTGGGCGAGGTCCTTCTTCTCGAGCAGGATCGAGCCCCAGTTCGCCACCGGCGCCACCCAGCCCATGCGGATTTTCACCGGCTCGGCGGCGCTGGCGCTGGCGAAGAGGCCGAGCGCGCAGGCGGCGGCCAAGGCGAGTGACAGGATGCGCATCGCGTCCTCCACGCTCGGGCCCGCCGCGCGCGCGGCGGCACGCCCGGCTATTTCAAGCGTTTGGCGGCTTCTTGCACCAGCGACAGGTCGGCGTGCTTGGAGATGTCGACGGTCTCCTTGATGAAGCCGAGGTCCTTCACGGTGTCGACATTGGCCTGCAGCGTCTTGAGATCGGGCACCATGTTGGGATCGCGGTAGTTGTCTTTCTTGGTGAAAACCCAATCGAACCGCTCCGGTGGCTGCTTGGTGATCTTGGCGGCGATATCCATCACTTCCTTGTGGTTCGCCGGGTCGAGATACCAGTGCACGATGCGCAACGAGTCTTCCATGAAGTCGACCATGGCGGCGCGGTTCTTCTCGACGAAGCCCTTGCGTGCGACCCACATCGAGAATTGCGAGACGCCGATCGCGTCCTTGGTGTTGAACAACGTTGTCGCGGTGTTGCGCAGTTCCGGATTGAGCGAGAATGGCAGGACGCCGGAGATGAGGTCGGCCTTTTTCTGGTTCAGCATCGCCAGCATCGTCGGAAACGGCGCCTCGATGACGGTGTAGTCGCGCTTGTCCTCGAGCTTGTGCTTGCGCAGCATCGCGCGCATGGCGACGTCGACCGCGCTGCCGGTGACGTTGGTCGCCAGCACTTTGCCTTTGAGGTCGTCGACGGATTTGATCGGGCCGTCTTTGGCGACCATGTATTCGTTGCTGTAGTAGCCGGTGTTGCCGTCCTGGAACTCGTCGGCAATGACCTGAAGATCATCGAGGCCGGCGTTCTGGATGGCGATCGGCAGCGTCGGGTAGGTGAGGTTGGCGACCTCGAGTTCGTTGTTGGCGAGCGCGGTGATGAGCGGCGGCGTGCCGGCGAAGCGGATGATTTCGAGCGTGTAGGATTTGCCGAGATGGGTCGCGAGATCCTTCTTCTGCTCGATCATCGAGGCCCAGTTCGATACCGGGACGATCCAGGACAAGCGGATTTTGACGGGATCGGCGGCGTTCGCTGTGCCGGTGGCGAAAAGGCTGAGGGCGCACACGCCGGCGAGCGCGAGTTTCATCATTCTCATCGGTATCCTCCCAAGCGTCGCGCGGGCCTGCGCTGCGGCAGGCTTCACGTCGCGACGGTGAAGATTGTCGGGCGTCCAACCGTTTTTGGCAAGCCGCATGGTGCGACACATTGCCCGGCATCCGGTACAGCGCGGCCCTATTCGACCTTGGCGCCGATCTCTCGGATCAAGGTTCCGTAGCGTGCGAGATCGCGGCCGACCACTTGCGACAATTCGTCCGGCGTGCCGGGAAGGATGTCGAGGCTTTGATCGAGCAGCGGTTTGGTTACCGCGGGATCGGTGAGCGCTTTGACGAATTCGGCGTTGAGCCGCGCGGCGATGGCGGGCGGGGTGTTGGCGGGCGCAAACAGCGCAAACCAGGCGTCGGCGTTCACGTCGCCATATCCGAGTTCGGTCATTGTCGGAATATCGGGATAGTTGGCGAGGCGCTTCTTCGAGGTGACGGCAAGCGCCCGCACGCCGCCCGACGCAACGTGCGGCGCCGCCAGCGCCACCGATTCAAAATAGAAATCGATGCGGCCGCCGAGCACGTCCTGCATCGCCGGCGCGGCGCCTTTGTAGGGAACGTGGACGAGGGGCGCGCCGGTCTTCTGCTTCAGCATTTCGCCGAGCAGATGACCGCCGCCGCCGACGCCGGCTGAAGCAAAACTCAGTCCGCCGGGTTTCGACTTGGCCAGGGCCAGCAAATCGGAGATCGATTTGACCGGACTCGCCCCGGGCACCAGCAGAATATGCGACGTCGACACCAGCATCGTGACCGGCGCGAAGTCCTTCTGCGCATCGTAGGAGACCTTGGCCATCAGGCTCGGATTGATGGCCATGATCGAGTTGTTGGCGATCAACAGCGTGTAACCGTCCGGCGGCGCCGATTTCACAAAAGTCGCGCCAATGGTGCCGCCGCCGCCCGGTTTGTAGTCGACGACAATCTGCTGTCCCAATCCCTCCTGAACCTTTTGGCTGAGCCGCCGCGCGACCAGGTCGGAGAGACCGCCTGGTGGAAACGGCAGCACGACGGTAATCGGCCGGTTTGGAAAATCCTGCGCTTGCGCCGGCGCAAGCGAGGCGGCAAGCGCAACGAGCGCCAGACCGAAGATCGCCCTCAGGTAAGACATGTCACGTCCTCAACGATGGTCACGAGTGCTGTGTTGACCGAGCTTCCGGGTCACGGCTCCTGCGCATCGATCAGGATGAACGCGATGCGGCACGGCTCCTTGCCGCGGTTCACCCAGGCATGGTTGGTCGCCTGCTGCACCGCGACGTCGCCGGCCTTCAGATGCACCTCGGTGTCGTCGAGCAGCATATCGATCTCGCCGGACATGATGAGTACGTAATCGAGGCTGCGGGTCCGGTGCATCATCGAGTGCCGCGGCGGCAGGCCTTTCTTCGGCGCGTGTTCGCCGATGACCTTCATCATCGTGTTCACGTCCATGTTGTTGACGCGCTCGCTGGTCGGCGGAAACTCGACGATGCGGAAGATAGTGCCTCCCGCGGGCGGGCTGACGCCGACCTGGCTCTTGGCCCAGTCTTCCTTCGCCGAGTAATCGATTGGGCTCTTCTTCGTGATCCACATGTCGCCGGCCGGATTGGGCGAGCGCATCGACGACAACGGCACGGCGCTGTCAAAGATCGCTACGGCTTTGCCGCTGGCATCGAGCCCGGTGACGACGCGGCGCACTTCCTTGGCTTCTTGAGACAGTGCGGGCGTCAGATTGGAAGCGAGCGTCAGCGTGACGAGAAGCAGAAGTTTTTTCATGGTTTCCCCCGTTTGGTTTTTATCGTTGCGGTTCAGATTGGGTAGGCGTCCTTCGTGAAAAAGTGCATTTCCTGGATGCGCTTCCAGCGCGGCGTATGCGGCGCCGTTACGCCCCATTGATCCATGCGGCCGGGCGGGAAGCGCCAGTATTCCGGTCCGTGCGGAATATACGACTCGTCGATCTGCGCGACCTCGGCGGTGTATTCGAGCGGCAATTCTTCCGGGCCGGCGAAATAGGCAAAGACATTGTTGCCGGCGCTGTGGCGGCCGACGCCCCATTCGATCGGGTAGCCGGCGTCGCGCATGCGGCCGGCGCCGCGCATTACCGAGTCAAGGTCCGGCATCTCGAAGGCGACGTGGTTGAGCGTCGACTTTGTGCCTGCGGCCAGCACAATCGAATTGTGGTCGGTGTTGCCGCAGTGAAAAAAAGTCAGCGGACCGGACGCATCAATCAATCTGAAACCCAGCGCCTCGATGAGGAAGCCCTTCGTCTTTTCGGCGTCGGCGGAGTTGATGTTGACGTGGGTGATCTTGCGCGGACGGTCGCGTCCGTCGGCGGTGTCGGCGTGGTCCGCCACGCTACACACCGCGGCGTAGTTGCGGCCCTCGCGGTCCGTGAAACCGAAGCCGTAGCCGCCGCCGGGACTTTCGAGGTCGTGCGGCGCTTCCGTGACGCCGCTCAGCGGCTTTATGCGCGCATGCAAGGCGGCGAGGGTGTCCCGGTTCGCTACGTCGAAGACGACCCGGCGCACGCCCGTGCCGGCCGCCGCTTGATGCAGCGCCAGGATATGGTGATAGGCGCCGGTGCCGCGAAAGTAGAATGAGCCGCCGCGGGCTTCGACCTGCGTCAGGTTCGAGATTTGCGTGAAAAACGCCGCAGCGCGCGCGGGATCGCTGACGTCCAGTTCGATACTGCGCACGCCCTGTACCGGATACGTCATCGCACGCGCTCTCTGCGCTTTTTGGCAGGTTCAATCGTGCTGGACGTGGACGTCATGCAACCCCCGGATTTTCGATAATGGCGATAATTTCCGAAAAGTATATCGGCGAGGTCCGCCGTCCCGGTCAATCCAACGCGGAATTTGCCGGGAAGGGCGTGAACCTCTTATCCCGCGCCCGCGACCAATGGTCATCGCAGCCTCTTTCAACCCCGGAGAAAGACCATGTCCCGCACATTCATCCTCGGCCTCGCCGCCGCCGCCACCCTTGCTTCCGCCGCCCTCGTTTCGGGCTCCGCCAACGCCGCCATCCAGCACGGCAATGGCGGTCACCTGAACATGCGCCCGCCAATGCATCGTTTGCCGCCGCCGCATTTCCGCGGTCCGCGTTTTCACGAGCACGTTCGTATCCATCCCATCTATGAGCGCGGCTATGTCCGTCCGGTCGGTTACGTCGCGCCGGTTGCCGAAGGCACCTGCACCTGCCTGACCAAGGGCTACACGCCCGAAGGCACCGTGGTGTTCAAGGATTTGTGCACCAAGGAAATGGCGAGCGCGCCGGTCGAAGGCGCGCCGGAGAAGGCGAGCGAAATCCAGAGCCCGTCGAATTTCGCCGGCAAGACCTATCAGGACTATCTGGCGGCAAACCCGCAGAACCAGTCCGCCGAAAAGAAAAACTGATCGACGCGAACAGGCCGCCGGCGAGGAAACCTGCGGGCGGCCTAGCGCGTCAGTTGCTGCTGCAGCCAGCCGACGATCACCTTGAGGATTTCGCCATAAGGCAATCCGGCGGTGCGGCCCATGTGCAATCCTTCCGGAAAGACCCGCGCCGATTTCGGATTGCCGTGTTCCATCAACAAATAGACGTCGTCGATGGGGGCCTGGTCGTCGAGCTTGCCGTTGACGGCGAGCAAAGGCGCCGAGGTCTTGTCGAGCAGACCCATCGTCTTGAGCGAGAAGCGGGGCGCGGCGGCAATGAACTCGTCCAGAGTTTTTGTCCCCATGGCGCGGCCGCGGGCGTCGAGCAGGCTCGCCGCGCCGAACAGATAGGACGCGCCGCCGGTGGTGAAGGCGGGCACCAGCCACTCTTTCTGGAAGCCGTAGTGGACGTTGCCGCCGTGAAAGACGGCGCCGCTAATGCGTTCTGGATAAGTCAGAGCGAGCCGCGCCGCCCAATAGGCGCCGAAGCTGCCGCCCCAGACGCCGAGCTTTTTGCCGTCGATGTCGGTGCGCGTCAGCACGTAGTCCATCCAGGCAACGTAGGTGCGCTCGGCCGCGTCATCGCTGAACAGCACGGGGTTCTCGCCGCTGCCCGGCATGTCGATCGACAGCGTGGCGAGGCCCGCTTCCATGATCAGTTCGCCGGCGTGCAGGCGGTCTTCCTTCCAGCCGTCGACGCCACCCCAATGCATGACGACACCGGGCTTTGTCACGCCGGGCGGCTTTTGCAGATAACCGACCAGGGTCTTGCCCTCGAAGGGCAGTTCGATGACCTCGAGTTTCGGCTCGAAATATTTTGCCGCTTTTCGGAAGATGCGGATCGAATGCTTATAGGCGTCGAGCTGGCCCGGCGACGTCGGTGCCGGATAGCGGCCGACGCGGCAGGCATCGAAGCCGAGCGTGTACAGTTCGCTCAGTTCCGGCCCGCTGGCGCCCGCCGCCGCGCGCTCGTCGGCCTTCGCTTCGTAGCCAAGGCCGATCTTGCACCATTGCTCGGCCCAGTGATTGCGGTCGAGACTCGTGAGCGCATTCACGACCGCTTCCGCGTCCTCACGCTTGATGCTCTCGACCGGATTGATCTTGCCGGCGCGGCGCAGCACCTCGGCTTTGACTTCATCCAAAGTCCGCTCGCGCGAACCTTGCGGGCGAATGGGCACGGTCATGGGAAACTCCTTCGACGATCTGAAAACTGTTCACGGTTGCGCAAGCCAAGCGCGACAATCGGGATAAAACGCGGCCGGGCTTCTCATCGGTTCGGGAAATGCCTACCATCCGGCCACCATCGCATCGAGAGCAAAAAGGAAAAAGACGATGCATCCGACACGTTGGCTTGTGTGCGCTGCACTGTGCGCCACGTTCGCCACTCCGGTTTTCGCGCAGGACTTTCCGACCCGGCCGATCGTACTTGTCGTGCCCTATGCCGCGGGCGGCAATGTCGACATCAGCGCCCGCGCGCTGCAGGCCGGCATCGGCGATTCGCTGGGCCAGCCTGTGATTGTTGAAAATCGCCCCGGCGGCGGCGGCACCATCGCCGGCGACTTCGTCGCCCGTTCCACGCCCGACGGGCACACGTTGTTCGTCGGCTCCAACGGCCCGGTGATGCTCGGTCCGATGACCATGCCGAAGCCGCCATACCAATGGCAAAAGGTGTTTACCCCGGTCAGCACGCTCGCGGTAGCGACCAACACGCTGGTCGTGACGCCCAAGCTTCCGGTCAAGACCGTCGCCGAGTTGGTTCAGTATTCCAAGGACAATCCAGGCAAGCTGTCGGTGGCCGCCGACAGCGTCGCCAGCATCAATCACTTCATGGGTGAGTTGCTGAAGATCAAAACCGGCATCACCTGGACCGAGATCCACTACCGCGGCAATGCGCCCGCGGTGATCGACTTGATGGCCGGACACGTTGATGTCGGTATTCTGCAACTGGTCGACACTGCGCAGCAATTGAAGGCCGGTAATCTGCGCGCTCTGGCGATCCTTGGTCCCAAGCGCGCACCGTCTCTGCCCGACGTGCCGACCATTGCCGAGGCCGGCTATCCGGACGTGCAAGGCATCACCTTCAACGGCATCTTCGCGCCGATCGGCACGCCGGAGGCCGTCGTCAACAAACTGAGCGCGGCGATCCGCACAGCGCTGGCCAAACAGGACGTCATCGACAAGCTGGCGAACCTCGGCTCCAGCGCGCAGGGCAGCACGCCGCAGGAGTTCAATGCGTTCCTCGAGCGGGAAACGCAGAAATGGACCGACGTCATGAAGCAAGCCAACATCAAAGGTGACTGAGTGAATACGACGACCGACACCCGACCGTTCTCGCCGAAAATCGACCGCAACTATCCCAAGCCGAAACTGGTTCTGCCGCCGGGTGCCTGCGACACGCATTTTCACTTCATCGGCCCGAAAAAGCTGTTCCCGACCAAGCCGGACAACGTGTTCGGCCATCTGCAGTTCGAGGATACTCCCATCGAGGACTGGCTGAAGCTGCAGAAAGCGCTGGGATTTTCGCGCGGGCTTCATGTGCTGTCGATGATGTACGAGAACAATTACGAGCTCGCACTGCACGCGCAGTGCTTGATGCCGGAGCGGATTCGCTCCGTGATCGTGCCGTGGTCAGGCACCACCGACGGCGAACTCGATATTCTCACCAAGGTTGGCGTCGTCGGCTATCGCGTCGCCTGGCGGCTCGACAAGAATATCGACCAGCGCATGGTGGCGCGCACCACCGAGCGCGGCTGGTCTATTCATTATCTGCACAAGCCAGACGAGGCGGCGCAAGACCACTGGAAGCCGCTGATGCTGAAAACGCCGGGCCGCTTCGTGCTCGAGCACATGGGCGGCGTTGATCCGGCCAAGGGCATCAATGGTGAGGGCTTCAAGTTCATCCTCGAATGCCTCGACACCGGCCGCTGCTGGGTGAAGTTGTCGCCGCGCATCTCCAAGCAAGACAATTTCCCATTCTCGGATGTAGATCCGCTGGTGAAAAAACTGGTCGAGCACGCGCCGAACCGGTTGCTGTGGGGTTCGGACTGGCCGCATCCGCAATATTTCAAACCGATGCCGAACGACGTCGCGCTGTTGGACATGATGCTGGATTGGGTTCCGGATGAAGCCACGCGCAAGCTGATCTTCGTCGACAATCCG
>CAITEM010000572.1 GCA_903891395.1 uncultured Hyphomicrobiales bacterium
TAGCCGCGCTTCTTGGCGGCCTTGATCATCTTCTTGACGGCGGCGTCGGATAGATCGAGCAACGGCAACGGCTGGTCGGGCGCGCCTTCGGCATCCTTCTCGGGGGCTTCGTCCTTGCCCGGTGCGGCTTTCGCCTTGGTCGCCATCGCCTTCGCCGCCATCGACTTCTCCTGAACTTTTTCTTGCGTCTTTTCTTGAGTCTTTTCTTGGACCTTCTTGGCCATCTCGCTCATCCGCGGCGCCGCGGTCCCCTCAGATCAGACGCATCACAAGGCGCATGCAACGATCACCGCATGGCCAAAAGGGCCGCGCCGGCATGGCGTAGCCCTCGAATCAGGTCTCCAGTGTCGCCGGAACCCGCTTAAGCTCCGATTAACCCTGAAAAATACCGCCGGGAAACGACCTGTATTCCCCGCCGGTCCGGTCATTCCGTGCCGCCTTAGCGGCCTGTGGTCAAGCCTATAAAGCTGTAAAAAGGCCAGTTTTAGAGGCTCCTGGCACCCCGTCCGGAGGAAGCGCCGAAGCCTTCGATCAGGGCCTCCGTGCCGTCCACCCGCTCCAGTCTGGTTTTGACGTCCCGCAGCCGTAAGTAGTTGGCTTCACTGGAGTCATGACCGAGGGCCAGTTCTGCGTCCTTGAGCTCCTTAGTTAGGGAATGCCACTGCCGATGCAAGGCAACGAGCTGCTGCCAGGTCACCAAAACGTCCTCGGGCGCCGCGTCCGGCCGCGCGCCCCAGACCGAGGCCGTGGTGATGGCGGCCTCGATCCGCTCGGTGATGCCGGTGAACTCGCGGCGGTCGAGTTCCACGCGGATGGCTGTCGAATCCATCGCTGACGCGTGGGCCGCGATGTCGATCAGAGCGTGCTTGAGCCGCTCGGCGTCCTGGTTGCGGAACTCGAGCGAGGCCAGTTCCTCCATATGGTCGTGCAGCAGCCAGGGGTGGTTGAGCGCCGCCTGCAGGATCAGCGCCTCGCGCAGCGGCACCGCGGTGCGGGCGCCGCGATAGAGCTGGCTCGAGGCGAGTTGCCCGCTGACCACGACATACGGCGTGTTGTGCGAGCCGACCTCGGGCCGTTTTAAGCCGAAGCCGCCGCCAAACTTGCCGCCGAATTTCGGACCGGGCTGGCCGCCAGCCGCGTTTTCGCGCCAGTTTTGACCGGCCTGGCCGCCGCTCTGCCCGCGTTGCTGGAAATTGCCGCGCTGTGCCGGCGCAAAAAATTGCCGCAGCCGGTCCTGGAAATCCTGCCGGTAATATTTGCGCACCGACTCGTCGGCGATACCGGTGGTGACGTCGTTGATGCGCGCTTCAAGCGCGGCGCGGCGCTCCGGCGTATCGAACGTGTGCCCTTCGGTCTAGCGCGTCCACAGCATGGCGGCGAGCGGCTTGGCCGCCTCGACCACGTCCACCACCGCCTCGTGGCCGGCCGAGCGCAGCAGATCGTCGGGGTCCTGGCCTTGCGGCAGCAGCGCGAACTTCAGGCTCTTGCCGGGCTTGAGCCGCGGCATCGCCAGATCGACGGCACGAAACGCGGCGCGCAAACCCGCGCCGTCGCCGTCGAAACACAGCACCGGCTCGTCGGCCATCTTCCACAGCAGCGCAAGCTGATCCTCGGTCAGCGCGGTGCCGAGCGGCGCGACGGCGGCAGCGTAGCCCGCCGTCACCATGGCGATGACGTCGACATAGCCTTCGACCACCACCACGGTCTGGCCGTCGTGGCTAGCCTGGCGCGCGGCGGCGATGTTGTAGAGCGTGTGGCCTTTGTGGAAGAGCGGCGTCTCCGGCGAATTGAGATATTTCGCCGGCGCGTCCTTATCCATGGCGCGGCCGCCGAAGGCGATGACGCGGCCGCGAATATCGGCGATCGGAAACATGACGCGGTCGCGGAAGCGATCGAACGGCACCGGGATGTCGCCACCGGCGATCAGCAGCCCGGCCTCGATCATGTCCTCGGTCGGAATGCCATGCGAGCCGAGGTGCTCCTTCAGCGCGAAGCGTTCGGACGAGGCATAGCCGAGACGGAATTTCAGTTGCGTCGCCGGATCGAGGCTGCGATCGGCGAGATAGCCGCGCGCTTTGGCGCCGACGCGGGAAGCGAGCGTCGTCTCGAAAAACTTCGCCGCCAGCTCCATGACATCGTGCAGGGTCTTGCGGCGCGCGTCGCGTTGCTGGTCTTCGTGCGACACCGTCGGCAGCGCCACGCCGGCCATTTGCGCCAGGCGCTCGACGGCTTCCGGAAACGTGACGCCTTCGGTCAGCATGACGAAATCGAAGATGCTGCCGTTCTTGCCGGACGAGAAATCGAACCAGGCTTCCTTCTGGTCGTTGACGAAGAAAGACGCGGTCTTTTCCTTGTTAAACGGTGACAGACCTTTCAACTCGCGGCCGGAACGCTGCAATTTCACGCGGCGGCCGACGACTTCCGAAACCGGAAGCCGCGACTTCAACTCGTCGAGGAACTGAGGCGTAAAGCGCATGATTTTCCCGCCGCGTTTTGGCGCGGCGTTTGGAGGTCCCGGAACTATCGATTCGGCCTATCTATCATAGGCCGCCAAACGGCGGGTTTTTAGGGCGTAACGCCGTCCCGGCTCCGCGGGCCGGTATTCGCGTGCTTTTCCTAGTTATTCACAGGGCTTACATCGCCCTCCCGCCTCATTCGGCTTAACCGACCACCCTTGAGCGCACCGACCGATTTCGCCGAGGTATTGTCTCGGCGGCCGCCTTGGGCGAATGATAGCGCCTCTGCCCGTCATCGAGATGTTCAAGCCGATATCCCCCACACCCTGTCCGTTGCGCGCAAATGCCGTTCCTCACTTTCATGCCCTTGTGGGCGCTGGCTCTCCTTGTCATCGTCCTGCCGACGGCTCTCGCCATGCTGGGGCCGGTCGTCGTCCGGCGCTTCGTCCACCTTGATAATTTACGCACCAACAATGAGGTGGCGGGCTTCAAGTTCGCAACCGTCGGCGTCATCTATGCCGTGCTGCTTGCTTTCGCGGTCATCGTCGTCTGGGAAAAATTCAACGATGCGGAAGCAAATGTCGCGCGCGAGGCGTCCGCCGCCGCGACGATCTTCCGTCTGGCCGACTCGTTGACGCCCGACCGCAGCGCACCGCTGAAGCAAGCAATGGCTGCCTATCTGCGGGCGGTCGTCGCCGAAGACTGGCCGGCGATGGAGCACGGACATGCCAGCGGCGACGTGACCCGCGCGCTCAGCGACATCTACTCAACGCTGCTGAAAAATCCGCCGGGCGAGCGGATCGACCCTATCGTGCTGACGGAGTTGTTGCGCCAGCTCGATGAAATCAGCGCCGGCCGGCGCAGCCGTCTGGTCGCCTCCGACGGCACGGTGCCGCCGATTCTCTGGTACGTGCTGCTCGGCGGGGCCGTCTTGACGGTCGCCTTCACCTTCTTCTTCGGCACCGCAAATCTGCGCGCGCAGATGCTGATGACGGGAGCGCTGTCGATTCTGATCTTCTCCGGGCTGCTGACCGTTGTCGTCATCGATCGCCCCTTTGCCGGCAGCGTAAAAGTAGAACCCGATGCGTTTGTCTATGTGCTTCGCGACTTCGCCAGCGTGACGCCGCCTTAGGCAAGCGACAGGCTACTGCGGCTCGAGTCCGCTTTCCTTGACGACGTCCTTGGCACCGGCGCGGTCGTCGGCGATTTCCTTGGCGAACTCTTCCGGCGTGTTGATCGCCGGCACCTGACCGCGGCTGATGATGTATTTGTCCTGGAACTCGGGGTCCTTCACCACGCGCGTCACTTCGGCGTTGAGCCTGTCGATGATCGCTCTCGGCGTGCCGGCCGGCGCGAACAATCCGTACCAGGTCTGCGACGGCGCGCCTTTGTAGCCGAGATCGGCGAAGGTCGGCACACTCGGCAGCAGCGGCGTGCGGATGTTGTTGGTCAGCGCCAGCGCCGTCATTTTGCCGGCGGTGATCTGCGCCATGACGTTGCCGAGCCCGATCAGGCCGATCGGCGTCGAGCCGCCGAGAATGGCGTTGGTCGCCTCGCCGCCGCCCTTGAACGGCACGCGCACCCAATCGGCGCCTTTGTCGCGCTTCAAGCTGTCCATGTAGACCGCGAGCGGCACCGACGCGGTGAGATAATTGAGCGTGCCGGGCTTGGCCTTCGACACCGCGATCAGATCGTCGACGCTTTTGGCGCCGAGATCGGAATTGATCACCAGCACCTGGATCAGGTGAAACAGGTTGATGATCGGCGCCAGGCCATGCTCGGGATCGAACGAGATCTTCTTGAACAGGAACTGGTTATAGA
>CAITEM010000573.1 GCA_903891395.1 uncultured Hyphomicrobiales bacterium
AGCGCCAGGCCGCGCCCATGCAGAAGCGTGAGGCGCCACCTGCCTTGGCGGCGGCCGCTTCGGCCAATACCGCCTCGACCGCCATCAGCTTTTCGGCTTTGACACCGGTGTCGTATTGCGCCGCCTGCGGGCAATAGGCGCAATCTTCGGGGCAGCCGCCGGTCTTGATCGACAGTAGCGTCGAAATCTGCACCTCGGTCGGATCGAAATTCTGCCGGTGGGTCTCGGCGGCGCGGAACATCAATTCCGGGAACGGTAACGCAAACAGCGCCCTAACATCGTCCCGGCTCCAGTCATGCCGCAACAGGCCGGACCGGGGCAGCGGGCTGTTATCTTGAGCAAGCGACATTTCCGAGACCTTTAGCGGCGAGGGCACGGCTTCATTTATATCAATATCGCAGCCATTATCAGCAAATAATCGCCGCCGAGGGCCTGCATTGAGCGCCTTCGGGCAGCGTGTTACCCTCAAATCCTGCTGAAAAAACCGGGTGCGTTCATGCGACTTCTCAAAACGATCATTGCCTGCGCGGTGCTGGCGGGATGCCTGGCGGGCCCCGTTTTCGCGCAGGGCAAGGGCGCTCCGAAGGACGAGACCCCCATGCAGCTTGAAGAAAAGCAAAAGCAGCGCGAAGCCGACTCCATCGACCGGCAATATAAATCGACGCTGCAAAAGACCCGAAACGGCGCCGGCACCGCGGCAGCGCCGACCGACGATCCGTGGTCGAACATGCGCAGCGGCGGCGACACAAAACCCAGTCGCTAGCCCGATGAGAAGGGTCCGGCTGTATCGATTGATCGCCGTGCTGGTCGGGGCCGCCGTTTTGTTCGGCCTTGGGCAAGGACTCGGCCTGGCGCTCTACATCGCCATCCCGGTCGCCATCGTCGCTTACACCGCCTGCCGGCTTGGCCTCGAAATGCTCCTCACGGACACGCCGGCGAATTAGTTACCAGCGGTGCCGCCAGCCCCAGCCGCGGTAATAGGGACCGTAGCCGTAATAATACGACCGTGGACCGTAATAGACCGGCGGCGGCCCTTCGGCGACGTATCCGTCGTCTTCGATCTCGCCTTGTGCCGGATAGACCTGTTGAGCGGCGCGGCGCGGCTGCGGCACGCGGCCGCTGCGGTCGAGCGCCGTTTCTTTGGCGAAACCGGTATGGCCCTGGAACGTGACGGAGCACCACCCTTCGGTGCAATTGTCGGCGTCGATCAGGCTGCCGCCCGGAATCTTCGCGACAATTTCGCTGGTGGTGCCAGGCGAGGCGCGCAGATTGACGGTCGATGGCACGTAAGCCGGAGCCGCCGCAGCGGCCGTGGCAAGGGCGGCTAACATGCCGACGCACAAGGTCTGGCACATCAAAGACGGCATCGATCTCATGGCTCTGCTCGCTGTTGCGGCCCCCGGATAGCATAAACCTAAAGACGTTTTGTAATCTCTATCTTAAATAACGGCGGTATCGCGGCAATCACACTTAGCCTTGCGAGGCGCGGAGAAACGACACCGCTTCCAATCCGGCGATACGGCCGAACACAAAAGCCCGCAACACCGAGACCGCGTTGGGCGCGGTGACGTAGAAATGTCCGGTAATTTCGCCGGCGGCGTAAAGCCCCGGAATCGGTGCGCCATCCGCCAGCACCCGGGCGGAATCGTCGGTCGCCAACCCGCCGAACGTATAGGCCACCGCGCCGACCAGCGGATAAGCCAGGAACGGCGGCTCGGAAATGGCGCGGGCCCAGTTCGACTTCGGCGGCGCGAGCGTGGCCGCAGCCTTCAGCCCGTCGCAACGGGTGGCGTCGAATTTCGCCGCATCGCCAGTGCAGGCCGCGTTGTAAGCCGCAACTGTGGCGGCAAGCCCTTCGGCGTCAACACCGATCAGCTTTGCCAGTTCGGCCAGCGTATCGGCGCGTGCCGGCGGTACTTCGGAACGAATGGCGCGTTCGTAGCCGTCGATCGTTAGCAGGCGGCTGTCGAGAATGGCAAAGGCCATACGGCCTGGCGTCTTGAACTGCATGTCGCGGGCGAACCATTCCCACGTTTCGTGCACCAGACCGCCACCCTCGTCGAAAAAACGTCGGCCGTTTTTGTCGACGACGATGCCGTACGGATAGACCAGCACCACCGGCGCGGAATTCGTCGAACGGGCATCGACCGGCTCGGCATGCATGCCGCTCCAGTCACCAGAGCCACTGGCGCCGAGCGCCATTGCCATTGTGATGCCGTCACCGGTGTTGAATTTTCCGCCCGGCGAAATCAGCCGCATGACCTCGGCGCCATCGCCGAAATGTTCCCGCATTTTGGCGCCGTCGCCTTCGAAACCGCCGCTACATAATATGACCGCGTCGGTCGGCAGCACTTGGCGAATGCCATCTTGCGCGATTTCTAGCCCGGTGATGCGGCCGTTGTCGCGAACGATCCCACGCGCCGAACAGCCGTAGCGGAACTCGACGTTGGCCTTTTTCGCGGCGAGCACGAGTTGCTCGACCACCGCGGGGCCGCCACCGAGCGGTTGAATGCGCGGCGGACCTTTGGCGAGATAATAAGTGGGCTGGATGAACTCGACGCCTTGCGCCGCGATCCATTTGCAAGTTGCCGGGGCGTGGCGGGCAAGCGTGGCGAAATATGTTTCATCGCAGCGATATTGCGTCGCCGCCAGCATGTCGTGGACAAAACTCGGTTCGACGCGGTCGACCGACGCCATGCGCATGTAGGACGGCGACCAGCGCGTATTGCCGCCGGCTTCACTCTCGGCGGCCTTGTCGACCAACGTAACCCGGACGTCAGCCCCCCGGCCCGCTTGAGCCGCCGCCAGGGCCGCCGCCAGGCCGGCCGCGCCCTGACCGACGACGACGAGATTTTTGGTGGAAATACCCATGCGGCAGGACTGATAGCACGGACGCTACCGCGAGGAACTCGGGTTGTTTTAGGTTTGCGCCCTGCCCCGCGCCGTGAGAAAAGGCCGCCAAGGAAGGCCCCATGACAGACCCCGACACCGACACCCCGCCCGACCGCCTGTGCAACGATCCGCGCAGCCCCTTTTTCAATGCCGAGGCGCTGCAGCGCGACGTCGGTATCCGCTTTAAGGGCGTCGAAAAGACCAATGTCGAGGAATACTGTGTCAGCGAGAACTGGGTCCGCGTCGCCGCCGGCAACGCCAAGGACCGCTATGGCAATCCGCTGACCATCAAGCTCACCGGCACGGTTGAGCCTTATTTCAAGAACAAGAAGCCGGACTGACCTCGGCCTCGCAGCTTTCCCAGGGGTGATGCGTGCTCGTGGATGAAGGCGATGTCGCCACGCAGATTACCGAGCTTGAGGATCGGATCGAGACCCTGACGATCTCGATCGAGCGCTGCCGCAAGATCTCCTACGCCGCGAAGATCGCGATTGCCGGCGGGGCGGCCTGGTTTCTGCTGTTCCTGTTCTGGATCGTGACGTTTAACCCGACAGCCTTTGTCGCCGCCGTATCCGCCGTGCTCGGCGGCTGCGTGCTGCTCGGTTCCAACGCCACGACCTGGGACCAGACGGAAGACGCACGCCGCGCCGCCGAAGCGGCACGGGCCAGGCTGATCGGCCAGATCGAGCTGCGTCTGGTTGGCGACGCGCCGCCGACGCTCCACTGACGCGCTTGTGAGGAACGAATCATCGCAGCCGGTGTAAAGTTTCGACTGTTCCTGTGCCGGGATTAAAACGTGCGCCTTCTTTCGAGCCTTCTCACGAAATTCATCAAAAGCGGCACGCTGCGGCTCTACGACGCCAGCGGCCGCATGCATGTGTTCGGTAGCGGATTGAACGGGCCCGACGTCACCGCGCGACTCAACCGCCCCGGCCTCGACACCAAACTGGCCTTGAACCCGGAACTGAATGCTGGCGAATTTTACATGGACGGCGGGCTGACGTTCGAGAACGGCTCGACCATCCACGACATGCTGATGCTGTTCTCGGTGAACCGCGCCGGACTTGGCGCGCATGGTTCGCAAAAGCTGCTGCGCCGCGTCTGGCGCGCGCTGCGCCGCTGGCATCAATCCAATCCGGTCGGAACCGCGGCGAAGAATGCACGGCACCATTACGACGTGCCGGCGGAACTTTACCGGCTCTTTCTCGACGAGAAGATGCAGTATTCCTGCGCTTACTTCCGCGATCCCGAAAAAGACACGTTGGAGCAAGCGCAGAACTACAAGCTCATCCACGCCACCAGCAAGCTGAACCTCAAGCCCGGCATGAACGTCATCGAGATCGGCTCGGGCTGGGGCGGTTTTGCCATTCACATCGCGCAACAGACCGGCGCGCGCGTGGTGGCGATCAATGTGTCGCCCGAGCAGATTAAGGTATCGCGCAACAACGCCACCGCCGCAGGCGTTTCCGATCTCGTCGAATTCCGCGAGATGGATTACCGCAACGTCGAAGGTCAGTTCGACCGCGTCGTCTCAGTCGGCATGATGGAGCATGTCGGCATCGGGCATTTCGACGAATACTTCGGCAAGATCCGCGGCCTGCTGAAGGACGACGGCTACGCCTTCATCCATTGCATCGGCCGCATGTCGCCGCCCGGCACCACCGGCCCATTCATCCGCAAATATATTTTCCCCGGCGGCTATTCGCCGGCGATGTCGGAAGTGTCGGCCGCGCTCGAACGCTGCGGCCTCTGGAACGCCGATACCGAATTCCTGCGGCTGCATTATTATTATACCATCCGGCACTGGCGGCAGCGTTTCGCGCAGAACCGCGCCAAGGCGGTCGTAATCATGGACGAGACGTTTTGCCGGATGTGGGAGTTCTATCTCTCCGCCGTCGAATTGGAATTCCTGCATGGCTCGCACATGGTCATGCAGATGCTGTTGTCGAAGACCCGCGACGCCGTGCCGATCCGCCGCGATTTCATGATCGACGCCGAGCGCGCGGCGCGGATCGATTAAGCCTCAAACTTTATCGATGCCGGCCTTGGCGATGATATCGCGATAGCGCGGCACCTCATCGGCGATGCGCTTGCGCAAGCCGTCGGGGCCGGCGGCGATGACGTCGAAGCCGAGCGTGCGCAGTTTTTCGTGGAAGGTCTGATCCTGCAGCGCGTCGAGCGCGACCTTGACGAGCTTGTCGATGACGTCCGGCGGCGTGCCGGCTGGCGCCAGCATGCCGTGGAACGTGTCGGCGACGAAGCCCGGATAACCAGCTTCGATCATGGTCGGTACGTTGGGCATGTCGAACCAGCGTTGCGGGCCGGTCACGGCCAGCGCCGTCAGGGTGCCGTTCATGATACTGGGATGCGCACCGGGCAGTGAGGCGCACATCAACGGCACCGTGCCGGACAGGATGCTCTGCATCGCCGGACCCGCGCCCGGATAGGGAATGTGGGTGACGTTGATGCCAGCCGCGATCTTGAGCAGCTCGCCGGCCAGATGCGGCGTCGTACCGACACCGGCGCTGGCGTAGCTCAACTCGTTCGGATTGGCCTTGGCGCGCTCGACCAACTGCTTGATCGAGGTGATGCCGGAAGCCTTCGTCGCGATGAAGACGTTCGGCGAGGTATCGAGCTCCGTGACGGGCGCGAAATCCTTCACGGGATCGTAGGGCACCTGCTTGTACAGGCCGGGATTGACGACGAAGGCGCTCGACGTCACCAACAGCGTATAGCCGTCCGGCGCGCTGCGCGCGACCGCCGCCGTGCCGAGATTGCTGCCGGCCCCACCGCGATTCTCGACGATGAAGGTCTGGCCGAAGGCTTCACCGAATTTCTGGCTCAGCAGACGCGCCGTCAGGTCGCTCGGACCGCCCGCCGCAAAGGGCACGATGATGCGCACGGTGCGATCCGGATAGGCGGCGGCGCGCGCCGGGCGCACGAACGGCGCGCCGAGCGCCAATGCGCCGGCGCCTTGCAGCCAAGTGCGGCGCGTCGGCCGGATTTTACCAGACATCGTCATTCTCCCTGAAACTGCCGCCCTTAAGGACGGTCTGTTATCCATTGCGCAGCGGTAGCGTCACCGCCTGGCCGACGCGCATCGAGTGTTCGATGGCGAGCGTCGCCTCAAGCGTCGCGCGGGCGTCCTGCGGCGTCGCCAGCGTACACGGCTTGCCGAGCGCGAGATGATCGAGCCAGGCGCGCGTCTCGTTGGCGATCGGGCCCCAGAATTCACCCAAGGCCCAGTCGCCCGGTGTTCCGCTTTGCAGGAAAACCATGTTGACGTTGTGGTCCGGCAGATAGACGTGCGGCACGCCGGTCTCGGAATACATCAACTGGTCGGTGTGGTCGTCGTCGAGAATCATGACGCCGCCGGTACCGAGCACTTCGACGCGCGCGGCGTGGCCGAGCGCCGGATATTTCTCCGGCAGCGCGTAGCTGACGCCGAGATTGATCACCGCGCCGTCGTCATAGGTGAGCACCGCGTAACAGACGTCCTGCACCTCGTGTCCGGCTTTCTGCAGCACGCCCATCTGCCCGCGCGCGTAGATCTCGACCAGCGTGCGGCCCGCGAACAGCCAGTTCATCAGGTCGACGTAATACGTCAACGCGTCGACCACCGGCGTGGCGTGCGGATTGCGGCCGAGCATCGCCAGAGCCTGCGAGCGCGAATTGAACACGCGTGCGGCGCCGCCGGTCAGCGTACCGATGCGGCCTTTCACCACCTGCTCCTTGGCGATCTGATAGCGTTCCTTGTAGCGGCGGCTGTAGCCGACATGCATGCGGCCATTGTGCTTCTTCAGCGCCGCCAGCACCTGGTCGGCCTCGCGCACCGTGAGCGCGATCGGCTTTTCCACCAGCACCGCCTTGCCGCGCTCGATCGCCGCCAGCATTGGCTTCAGGTGCTCGCCCTCGCTGGTCGAGACGATCACCGCGGTGACGTTGGGATCGTCGATGACCGCGAGATTGTCGCCGCCATGCGAGGTGCCGCCGACCAGATCGGCCAGTTTGCCGGCGTTTTTCGGGTCGAGATCCGAGACCGCAATATGCTTGATCGCCGAATGACCGGCGGCCAGCCGCGCCCGCAACGTGCCGATGCGGCCGGAGCCGACAATGCCCAGACCGATGGACTTCGCGCCGCCGAGTTTCGTCATTCCTATTTCACCAGAACCGGCATCGGGTTGGGGCCGTTGTTCGGCACGCCGATGCGCCCGGCAGCAACCACCGCCGACACCATGACGTAGAAGCCGGTCACCGCGGCAAGGTCGACGATCTGCTGTTCGCCGAGAATCTGCTTGGCGCGCGCGAAGGTGGCGTCGGAGAGATTCTTGGTTTGCAGCAGCTCGGTGACGAAATCATAGACGATGGCTTCGTCGGGCTGCATCGCAGCCGGCTTCTTGCCGTCACGGATGTCGTTGATAATGGCGTCGGACAGGCCTGCCTTCTTCGCCAGCGGCTCGTGCGCCCACCACTCATATTGTGCGTCCCAGATGCGGGCCTCGAGCAAGATCGCCATTTCGTTGAGGCGTTTCGGCACCGAGGTCTTCTGGCGCAGATATTCCGTCATCATCAGGTAGCGCTTGAGCAGTTCGGGGTTGGTCAGCAGCATCGCGTAAGGCCCGCCAAGCCCGGCGCTCGATTGCTTCAGCACGCCTTCGGCGGCTTCTTTCTGCTCGGGATTGAGTTGCTCCATGGTCTTGGCCTGGAAGCGCGGCGCATCGGCGGCACGCAACGGTGCCTGCGATAGCAGCATCGCGCCGGCCGCGGCCAAAGCAATGAACGATCTGATCGTGGTCATGAAAATCCTCCCCAACGTATTCTGTGTTTCGCGTCATATTGGCGCGCGAAACTTCCGTTGCGAAAGCCTAGGCCGCGTGTGCTGCGGAGTAAACGTCAAACACTGTGCAGCGGCTGCTTGGATTCTCACGATGCGGACAGGCCGTTTGTCGCTGCGTTTCTTCGCCCTCCCCTGGGCAGGGAGGGTAAAAAGCGCTTGCGCTTCAACCGCGACAAACCGTCCTTAGACAAGCCCCCGGGTGACGTCGTCGAATAGCTCGTCGACCGAAAACTTCCGCGGAATCAGTTTCTGGCGAAAGCTGTAGTCGATGATGAGTTCGAGCGAGCGGCGATTGGCCTCGACGCCGAAGCGCAGCGGATCGAGCAGACTGTTGTCCGGCGCCGGCTGCGCGCCGCGGCGGCTCTCCTTCAGCACGCGGTAGATTTCCTTGACCACGTCGGGGCGCGACTTCGAAATCGATTCACGCACGACCATCATGTGGTTGATCGGCACGCCGCCATGCGTCTGCGCCCATTGACGCGCCACCGCGTCTGCGTCGGTAATGAGCGGCTTGAGGCGCGGATCTGGAATCTTGTCGCCGACGATGGCGGCGTCGATCTCGCCGTCGAGCAGCATCTGCGTCAGGTTCTTGTCGGCCGGGGCGCGAGTAACGAAACCCGGATCATTGTATTCCGCGACATGCGGGTCTTCGAAGGTCACCCACTGCACCTTCAAGGGATCGACGCCGTAGTCGTCGGCGAGGAAGCCGCGCACCCAGGCGCCGGTGGTCTGCGTG
>CAITEM010000574.1 GCA_903891395.1 uncultured Hyphomicrobiales bacterium
AAGGTTCCGATCATCGTCGCCATCAACAAGATCGACAAGCCGGACGCCAAGCCGGACCGCGTGCGCACCGAACTGCTGCAGCACGAGATCCAGGTCGAGTCGCTCGGCGGCGACGTCGTCGACGTCGAAGTGTCGGCGACCAAGAAGATCAACATCGACAAACTGCTGGAAATGCTGGGCTTGCAGGCCGAAATCCTCGACCTCAAGGCCAATCCGAACCGTCCTGCCGAAGGCACCGTGATCGAAGCCAAGCTCGATCGCGGCCGCGGCTCGGTGGCGACCGTACTGGTTCAGCGCGGCACGCTGCGGGTCGGCGACCTTGTCGTTGCCGGCGCCGAATGGGGCCGCGTCCGCGCCCTCGTGTCGGACACCGGCGAGACGATCAGCTCCGCTGGCCCGTCGACTCCGGTCGAAGTGCTTGGCTTCTCCGGTACGCCGGACGCCGGCGATCGCCTCGCGGTGGTCGAGAACGAAGCGCGCGCCCGCGAAGTCACCGATTACCGTGCGCGCCAGAAGCGCGAGAAGAGCGCCACGCGCGGCACCGCGATGCGCGGATCGCTCGAGCAGATGATGGCGCAGGCCAAGACCTCGGGCCGCAAGGAATTCCCGCTGATCATCAAGGCCGACGTGCAGGGCTCGCTGGAAGCGATCATCGGCGCGCTCGATAAGATGGCGACCGAGGAAGTCGCCGCGCGCGTGCTGCATGCCGGCGTCGGCGGCATTTCCGGTTCGGACGTGACGCTGGCCGAAGCCTCGGGCGTTCCGATCATCGCTTTCAACGTGCGCGCCAACAAGGAAGCGCGCGAGGCGGCCGAACGCGTCGGCATCGAAATCCGCTACTACAACATCATCTACGATCTCGTCGATGACGTGAAAAAGGCGATGTCCGGCCTGCTGCCGCCGACCATGCGCGAAACCATGCTCGGCAACGCGCAGATTCTCGAAGTGTTCAAGGTGTCGAAGGTCGGCAACATCGCCGGCTGTCGCGTCACCGACGGCACCGTCGAGCGCGGCGCCAGCGTGCGCCTCATTCGCGACAACGTCGTTGTCCACGAAGGCAAGCTGTCGCAGCTCAAGCGCTTCAAGGACGACGTCAAGGAAGTGGCGTCGGGCATGGAATGCGGCATGGCCTTCGAGAACTACCAGGACATGCGCGCCGGCGACGTTATCGAATGCTACCGGGTGGAGACGATTCAACGCAGTCTGTGAGTCCAAATCTCACGGCTTCGGAATAGGTATTCTCCGCTCATTTCACCGTCGAACCTGGGCTTAAAGCCCAGGTCATTGTGTGCGCCTTCATTGGAGAAGGCACACGGCCGGCCGGATGTTTCCGGCCGTTACGAACGTTTTCTGGATCGATATGACACGCAAGAAATCCCACCGCGACAGCGGGACGCCCGGCGGCTCGCAGCGCCAGTTGCGCGTCGGCGAACTGGTGCGTCACGCCCTCGCCGACCTGCTGATGCGCGGCGAAGTGCACGACCCGGTGATCGAGGGCCACCTCATCACCATCCCCGAAGTACGCATGACCGCCGATCTGCGGCTCGCGACCGTCTATGTCATGCCGCTGGCCGGCCGTGATTCCGATGATGTGATTGCTGCGTTCGAGCGCAACAAAAAATTCCTGCGTGGCGAGGTCGCCCATCAGATCAATCTCAAGTTCGCGCCCGATCTGCGCTTTCGCACCGACGATCGTTTCGAGGAAGCCGAGCGCATCGACAAGTTGCTGCGCTCGCCGGAAGTGAAACGCGATTTGACTAAAGACGAGCCGGACGATGAATAAGTTTCTTGAGACAATGTCCGCGCTGCCAGAGGCCGAGCCGGAAGCCGAGGTGCACGTCGAGACGGCCGCCCCGGCCGTCGACGCGCCCGCCCTCGAATTGCCCGCCGGGTTCGCGCCGCGCGAAAAGAAAAAGCAGTTCAAACGCGACAAGCGCGACGTCCACGGCTGGCTGGTGCTGGACAAACCGGTCGGCATGACCTCGACCCACGCCGTCAGCGTCATCAAGCGCCTGTTCACGGCCAAACGCGCCGGCCACGCCGGCACTCTCGACCCGCTGGCCTCCGGCTGCCTGCCGATCGCCTTGGGCGAAGCCACCAAAACGGTGCCTTTCGTCATGGATGGCCGAAAATTGTATCAGTTCACCATCCGCTGGGGCGAGGAGCGGGATACCGACGACACCGAGGGCCGGGTTATCGCCTCCAGCGACCTCAGGCCCAGCCCGGAGGCGATCCGGGCCGCCCTGACGGCCTTTATCGGCACCATTCAGCAGGTGCCGCCGAAGTATTCGGCCATCAAAATCGAGGGCGAACGGGCCTACGACCTCGCCCGCGACGGCGAAAACGTCGAATTGGCCGCCCGTCCGGTCCAAATCGACCGTTTGGAGCTGGTTGACGTCCCCGACGCCGACCATGCCGTCCTGGAGGCCGAATGCGGCAAGGGAACCTATGTCCGCTCCATCGCCCGGGACCTGGGACGGTCATTTGGCTGCTTTGGCCATGTCAGCGCCCTGCGCCGCACCGCCGTTGGGCCGTTCATCGAAAAAACCATGATTTTGCTGGAAGATCTGGAGGCTCTGTGTCATAGAGCCGCGTCCGGTGAGGCTAGCCTCGCGGACGCCCTCATGCCCGTTGAGACCGCGCTGGACGACATCCCGGCGCTGGCCATCAGTCGGTCAGATGCGGCGCGGCTCACACGG
>CAITEM010000575.1 GCA_903891395.1 uncultured Hyphomicrobiales bacterium
ACGGTCGCTGTCGCCAAGGCGCTGGGCGCGCAACCGGTGATTCTCACCGGCACGCGCGATAACCGTCTTGAAATCGGCAAGCAACTCGGCGCCGACGCAGTGATCAATATCCGCAAGACCCCTGACGTGGTCTCAGAGGTGAAGAAGCTCAACGGCGGCAAGGGCGTCGACTATGTCGTCGAATGCTCGGCGGCGCCCAGTGCGGTCGATGAAGCGCTCTATATGGTCAACCGCGGCGGCAAGGTCTGCCTCGCGGCGTTCTCGCACGACAAGGCGCTCGTCGATATCGCGCATGTCGTGCGCAACAACATTTACATCTACGGCATCCGCGGCGAGGGCAAGAGCGCCACGCACCGCGCCGAAGCCTATATGCGGCAGAAGCGTTTCGACGCCACTCTCATCCACACCCACACGTTTCCGCTCGACGATCTGCCGACCGCACTGCGCTATGCCAAGGATCGCGTCGACGACGCGATCAAAGTCGTGGTGAAAGCGAAGATGACCGCCGCGCACAAGGTTGCGGCGGAGTAATTCCCTCGCCTCGCGCAGCGGGGAGAGGGAGGTTACGGAGTTACTTCCAACTGGCGCCGATCGATTCGACCGCCGCCTGGGCGATTTTCAAGTCTGTTTCCCAGTCGCCGCCGCTGACGCCGATGCCGCCGACGCATTCGCCGTCGATCAAAATCGGCGCGCCGCCTTCCATGGCAGTCCAGCGTTCAGGGCCTGCGGCCAGCGCGAGTCCCAATGAATGCGCGACGTCCAGCGGCTGGCCCACGGCCCCTTGCGCGCTCGTTATGCGCCTGGTCGACGAGGCGCAGACCGCCTTGGTGCTGCACGAATGCAAAGTGTGAAAGCGTCCGCCGTCCATGCGGTCGAGCGCAACGACATGGCCTCCGGCGTCCACGATGCAGCAGGAAACTGCTATCTTGGCGTCACGTGCTTTCTCGACGGCGGTGGCCACCATCTTTCGTGCGCCGTCATAGGTCAGGCGCTTGGTATCGGCACTGTACATGAATGACTCTCGATGGTGCGTGGCCGGTGCCGCCGCGATGCATCTGCGTGACACCCTGACTAATCGTCAAACGATATAACGTACGAGTTATGTAACGGCAACTGTCGGCCCGCGCGTGAGATACGAACGATGCCGAAGTTTCAGCCTGTCGAAATTGGCTTCGCAGTCCGCGCTGAGCTCGCATCCAGCAGTGCCGACTATTCCCGCCGTGATGAACGTGATCTAAGGTACAGTTGGCGCGCGCATTCTGCATTTGCCGGGGTGCCGAAAAGATCGCCGATGGCGATCCGCGCCGGAGAATGCAAAGACGCGCAAGCGGCCGAGTGAACGAGGCAAGTATGAGTTCGGTTGTTAGCGTGGGGAACGATACGGTGGAACTTCCGTTCATGGCGGAGCTGTCGCGCATTCGTCAGCTCGCCCGCGTGCTGCCGGGGCCGCTACCGCTGGCGGTGAACGGCATCCGCGTCGCGGCCAGCATTCGTCCCAATACTTTCGTCATCGAGGGCGGCGACGAGAAGCCGATCACGATGCCGCGCACGGCGTTTCAGGTGGTCTATCCCGATTGCACCGTGATGATCGATTCCGGGCTCGATCAGGAAACCCACGACTCGTTCTCGACCCCGGACAAACGCGAGCCCTATTTCCCCGAGGAATTCGCCAAGCTGCAACGCGCTCTTAATACCGCGCGCATGATCGTGCTGACGCATTTTCACGCCGACCACGTAGCCGGCGTGGTTCGTGCGCCGAACTTCAATGAACTGGCCGCCAAGACCTTTGTCGGCGTCGCCACCGCCCAATGTTTGCTGGGTACGCCGCATAAGCCACATCTCGCCATGACGGCGGAGCAGGTGAACCTGTTCAATATCTTCAATTATGGCGACTATTACCCGGTCGCGCCCGGCATCGTGATGATCAAGGCCGCCGGTCACAGCGCCGATCATCAGATGGTCTACATCGCGCTGCAGTCGGGCCGCGAAATCCTGCACAGCGTCGACGTCGGCTGGGTGCTGGAGAATATCGTGCAGATCAAGGGCAAGGCCGCGCCGTGGGTCAAGGAAGACAAGGCCGCGGTGCTCGGTCAGTTGCGCTGGCTCAATCGGATTTCTCGTACCGAGAAGAACATCGCGCTGCTGGTGACGCACGACGGCGGGCTGTTCGACAAACTCGTCCAGGAAGGCGTGATCGGCGGCGAACTGGCTCTCTGAATCAAAGAAGGCGCAACAAGCGCCACATAATGGGATGGAGGAAGCGATGAACAAGGCATTTCTGTCCGCGGTGGCTTTGCTGGTGCTGCTGGGCGTCGTGGCGCCCGCGCAGGCGGACGACTATCCAAGCCGCCCGATCATGATGATCGTGCCGTTTCCGGCCGGCGGCCCGAGCGATACCGTGGCGCGCATCACCGCCGAGGGCATGAGCCGGCATCTTAACCAGAGCATCATCATCGAGAACGTCGGTGGCGCCGGCGGCACACTGGGCGCCTCGCGTGCCGCGGGGGCGGACCCGGATGGCTACACCATCATGGCAGTGAGCATGGGCGCGCACGTCGCGGCGCCGGTGTTCTATCCGAACCTGCGCTATGACCCGCGCAAGGATTTCGAGCCGATCGGACTGACGGCGAACGCGCCGGCGGCGATCGCGGTGAAGAAGGATCTGCCGGTCAACAATCTCAAGGAATTCATCGCTTACGTGAAAGTGCATGGCGCCGACGTGAAGCAGGCGCACGGCGGCATCGGCGCCACCTCGCACATGGCGTGCCTGCTGTTCAACAAACTGTTCGACCTGAATCCGACGTTGGTCGCCTATCGCGGCACCGGACCGGCGGTGAACGACCTGATCGGCGGCCACGTCGATTACTACTGCGAGCAGGCGGTCAGCGTTGCGCCGGGGGTCAAAGGCGGCTTGATCAAGGGGCTGGTCGTGTCCGGAAACGAACGTCTGGCGGCGCTGCCGGACGTTCCGACCGCAAAGGAGGCAGGTGCGCCGGGATTTCAGCTCAACATCTGGAGCGGCGTGTTTGCGCCGAAGGGTACGCCCAAAGAAGTGATCGCCAAACTCAGCGCGGCTCTCGACAAGACTTTGGAAGAGCCCGGCACAGCCGAAAAGTTCGCCAATCTCGGTGGCACCGTACCGGCCAAGGCCGAGCGCGGCCCCGAACATCTGCGCAAGCTGGTGCTGGATGACATGGATCGCTGGGCGCCGATTCTGAAGTCGGCTGCCGCCGAGAACAAACCGAACTGAATTTCAACGAGAAAAGAAACGTATGACAATGAAGCCTTTGCGTGTTGCGGTTCTGGGAATTGGCTGGTGGTCGGATGTTCTCGCCGACGCCTGCAAGCGATCCGATCTGTTCGATATCGCCACCTGCTTTACGCGCTCGCCGGACAAGCGTGCGGCGTTCGCGGCAAAATACGGCTGCGCCCAGGCGGAGAGCTATGACGCGATCCTGAAGGATTCGTCGATCGAGGCGATCATCAATACGACGCCGAACAACATTCATCTGGAGACCACGCGCGAGGCGGCGGCTGCCGGCAAGCACGTGTTTCTCGACAAGCCGATTGCCAATACCGTGGCCGAGGGCCTGGAAATTGCGCGGGTCTGCGCCAAGGCGGGCGTGGTGCTGGCGCTGGGCTATCAGCGCCGGCGCGAGAGCCATTTCCGCTGGATCAAGGCCGAGATCGATGCTGGCCGTTTCGGCAAACTGGTGCAGGCCGAAGGCAACATCAGCCGCGACCGGCTTGGCAAGATCGACCTGTCGTCGTGGCGTTATCAGGCCGCCGGCATGCCGGGCGGCGTCATGCTGCAGATCGGCATCCACTACGTCGACGTGCTGGAATTCCTGATGGGGCCGGTCAAGCGCGTGTCGGGCATGTCGAACCGGCTGGTGCTGCCGGGCGACAATCCGGATGTCGCCAACTTGATTCTCGAGCACGAGAACGGCGCGATTTCCAACCTGACGGCGTCGTATGCGTCGGCGTCCGAATATTACATGATGAACATCTACGGCAAGGAAGCGTCCGCCTATTACGACCCGTTCAACGGTCTGCGTCATCTCAAGCGCGGCGAGACCAAGGCCACGCCCGTCAAAACCGAGACCAACGACGCCATTCGCGAGGAACTCGACGAGTTCGTGCATTGCATTCGCAACGGCGGCAAGCCGGAAACCGGCGGCGAATGGGCTTCGCGCAATCTGGCGGTGATAAAGGCCGGCGTGCGCAGCGCGCGCGAAGGCCGCGCCATCGATGTCGCCGACGTTCTGGCGGGTGAGGAGTAGACGGTGCGGATCGACATTGGTGAACTGACGCTGAATTACGAGGAGCGCGGACAGGGGCCTGCCTTCCTGTTCATTCCGGGCCTCGTTGGGCTGCTCAACGCCTGGGAATTCCAGGTGGCGGAATTCTCCAAGCGCTACCGCTGCATATCGTTCGACCACCGCGGCGCCGGCGATAGCGACAAGCCGAAAGACGCCTATTCGACGCAGGCGCTGGCGCGCGACGCCATCGCGCTGCTCGACAAACTCGGCATCGAGAAAGCCAACGTCGCGGGCACGTCGACCGGCGGCTGCGTGTTGCAGAATCTTGCCATCGACTATCCGGACCGGCTTAATTGCTGCATCTTCTCCAATACCTGGGTGAAGGCCGACGAGTACATCACGCGCGTGCAGATGACGCGCAAGCGCATCGCGCTATCCTATGGTCCCGAGGAATACGTCAAGGTGTCGTCGCTGTTCACGAATGGCGCGATGCAGTTTCGCTACAACCTCGACAAGGTGATGGAGCTGGAGCAGCGCGCGCTCAAGACCGTGGCACCGGTCGAGGTGCTGGCCGGCCGACTCGACATGACGCTGTCACACGATCGCACGTCCGAATTACACAAGATCAGGAACCCGTCGTTGATCATCGGCACGCGTGACGACGCCACCGTGCCGTCCTACCAGTCCGAGGATATGCACAAGGCGGTCGCCGGCTCAAAACTCGTGATCGTCGAAGAGGGCGGCCATTATTCGTATCGCCGTCATTGGCAGGAGTGGAACCCCATCGTGGATGCTTTCTTGCGCGAACAAGAGGGCAAGGCGTAGTCTTTGGAATTCAGCCGATCGTCACAGGCGCGCCCTCGCGCGAGGACGCCTCGACCGCCCGCATCACAGCGACCGTGTTGACGATTTCATCCGGTGTGATGACGAATTTCTTGCCGGCGGCGACGGCATCGGCAAAGGCTTCCAGAACCGCGCGCTCTTTGTCGGCAACCTCGAAGGTCGAACGTTCGACTTTCCCGCCAAGGTCTGAGGCCAGCAATTCAGTTTCGCCGCGCATTTCCAAGGCACCCTTCGAGCCGAAGGCATGGATGCGGTAGAACGAGCTTGTGGCGTGCAACGTACCAAGATAGCCGGTGGCGCCGCCGGCAAACCGCAACAGGCACGAGGTCGTATCGTCGACATCGATCGCATGTTCCAGCCGGCCGCTGAACGAAAACACCGTGGTGACGGTGCCGGCGAGGTGCACCATGCTGTCGATGACATGGACGCCGCGCGCGGCCATCGAGCCGGCCGGGCTTTCGACCTGGTTGGCGCGCCAGTTGCCGGGCTCCGTCTGATAGCTCGGCGGGCCGGAGAACTGGCCTTCGATATGGCGGACCTTGCCGATGTCGCCGGCGTCGATTCGGCGCGTCATCTCGAGATAGGCGGGCGCGTAGCGGCGATTGAAGCCGACATGGAGCGTCACATTCGCGGCGCGGCAGGCCTCGATGGCGGCTTTGGCGTCTGCCACCGTCAGTGTGAACGGCTTTTCGCAGAACACATGCTTGCCCGCTTTTGCCGCGGCAATCACTTCGCCGGCGTGCTGCGAATGCGGCGTCGCCAGCACCACGGCATCGATCGCGGGAGCGGACAAAACCTCGGCATAACTGTCGGTCAGTTCAAGCCCGAAACGGTCGGCGAGCGCGCGCTTGCCGGCGGGATCGCGTGTGACCGCGGCGACAAAGCGAATCTTCTCGCTTTTATCCTGAACCGAATCGATCAGCCGCGTGCCCCAGTTACCGGGTCCGCATATCGCCGCGCGCAACATCGTGTTCCCTCATCGTTCGCGTTGGAACCCAACCGGCCCCGGGCCGTTGGTATTGCAGTTTCAGCGGGCCCGCAAACGCGGGCGTGCGCCTTTTGGAGGGTCAGATGGCCGAAAAACCGAAACAGCACGCGGAAAACGAACGTGAGCGCATCAAGGACGAAGAAGACAAGGTCGTCGTGAATTCCGACGAAAGTTTCCCGGCCAGCGATCCGCCGTCGTTCAACCCCGGTATCACCGGACCCGGCGACGTAAAGAAGAAGAAATAACCGGTTCGCTTTTTATTTTTATAGCCATCAGCTCGCGCCCGTTTTCGGCGCGAGCTTTTTTATGCGGCTGCGTCAGCCCGAAATTTTCATCAGCAAGTCGGCCGTCACATCAGGCGCGGTCGCCATCGGGTAATGATGTGTCGGAATCTCATGCGCAGTCCAGCCGGGCTGCTTGCTGGCCCAGTCGTGATATTCCTTGAAGTGATGCGAGATTTTTTTTGTCGCGAGGACATAAGCCTTGCGCTTTACGTACAAGTATTTCCCCGTGAGCTGGATCGGCTGCAGCAGCGACGGCAGGGGATGCGCGCTGGTGCGGCTGAGAAATATCTGTCTCGCGGTTTCGTCTTCGATGCCGGTATCCAGGACCAATTTCGATGAGACGCGATAGCCGTCACCCTCGTCGTCGGCGAGTTTTTGCACGGCGGCGCGGCGTTCCGCCGACACCGTGTCGAGCATGCACTTGCCGTTCGCCGGCAGGGCCGCGTTCAGATAGATCAATGTCGCGATTTTTCCCGGCACCCGGTCGGCGACACCCGAAATCACAAGCCCGGCGTAGCTGGTGCCGACGAGAACGACATCGTCAAGACGTTCGGTTGAAACAACCGCGGCAATATCCTGGATGTGTGTATCCAGGTTGGTCTTCGGCGTTACAAGATGCTCGCGCTCGCCCAGCCCGGTCATCGTCGGGGTAAAAACAAGATGCCCCTTTGCGCGAAGACGCTCGGCGACGTCGCGCCATATCCAGCCGCCGACCCACGTGCCGTGTACAAGAACGAAGTTTGCCATGGGTCCGGACTTTCCTAATTTGTTGTAGCGTTTCTGAAGTGAAGCCTCTAGGAACTCAAGGGCTTCGCGGCTTTTGTTTTGACTTTAGCGGAATGGCGCATGCCGGAACGGTTCGTCTATACACATCCAAACACGCGCGTGGTCTTCGGCAACGGCGTCGTCAGAGACTTGCCCGAGGAAGTGCGCCGTGCGGGTTTGTCGCGGGTCCTGATCCTCTGCTCCAAGGGCCGGACCACACTCGCGGAATCGATTGCCGCCGCGTTGGGCGAACGGTGCGTCGGCATCAGCGACGAGTCGGTGCCGAACATGCCCCGCGAGGCTTTCGACGTTGTGAAAGCACAGCTCGCGGATCGCAACGCCGATGGCTTCATCGCGGTCGGCGGCGGTTCTCCCATCGGTCTGGCCAAATCGGTTGCCGTGTCCGCGCAACTGCCGTTCATCGCCGTGGTGACAACCTTGTCCGGCTCCGAAATGTCGCCGAAATGGGCGCTCGGACGCGGGCTTGGCCGCGCCGCCGGCAACGACATACGCGCGCTGCCGACAGTGGCGATCTACGATCCCGAATTGACTCTCGAATTGCCGCCGCGGGTGATCGGCGCCAGCGGCATGAACGCCATGGCGCACGCGGTGGAATCTCTTTACGGCGACGACACCAATCCTGTCATTCAAACGCTGTCCGAAGATGCGATCGGCCGCTTGTTCACGAGCCTGGCGCAGGTCGCAGCCGATCCGGCCTCCGTCGATGCGCGAAACGAGGCGCTGTACGGCGCCTGGGTCGCGGCAACGTTCCGGGCGACGACCTGCATCCATCACGTCATCGCGCAGCAGGTGCGTCAGTTGTTCGATCTCGACCACGCCAAGACCCATGCCGTGGTGCTGCCTTATGCGGTGGCGTTCAACGCGCCGGCCATTCCGCAGGCGATAGCGCGGATGGAAAAGATCGTCCGGACCGACAATGTGCCGGTTGCGCTGTTCGAGTTGAACAAGACGCTGGGGCTGCCGGTCCGTCTCACCGACCTCGGTATGCCGGCCGAACGTCTGGACGAAGCCGCCGACGTGGTGATGAAGGTGAAATGCTATAACCCGCGTCCTTATACGCGCGCGGATGTCGTGGCCATCCTCCGGCAGGCGTCGTCCGGACGGCCGCCTGAAGCCTTCACGCAATAGCGTTGCTCGCAAGCGCGTCACTCGACGTGAATATTGCCGCGCTTGATGACGTCCGCCCAGCGCGCGATTTCGCCGGCGATGAGCTTGCGCGTTTCATCGGGCGAGGTCGGGTTCGGTACGCTGCCGAGATCCTTCAGGCGCGCGGTGAATGCCGGATCGAGCAGAATGCCCTTCACCGTCGCGTTGAGCTGATCGGTCAAAGCGGCGGGCGTTGCCGAAGGCGCGGCGAGGCAAAGCCAGGACATGAACTTCACGTTCGGCAATGATTCTGACACGGTTGGCGCGTCCGCCATCAAAGGAAAGCGCTCGCCGGAGGAAACCGCGAGCACGCGGAATTGGCCGCCTTGCACGCGCGGCATGATCGAGGTCGAGGCATCGACCAGAACATCGACGCGGCCGCTCAGGACATCGACGACGCCGGCCGCGATCCCGCGATAGGGCACGGCGGTCATGGAGATGCCGGACTCCAGTTCGATCCATTTCGTCAGGATGTGATAGCCCGAGCCGTAGCCGGTGATCGTGTAGGTGAGTTTGCCGGGCGCCTTTTTGGCGCGGTCGAGCAGGTCGTCGAAGGTCTTGATCGGCGAATTGACCGGCACGGCATAGACCAGCGGATAGGCACAGAGCATGGTTACGAAGGTGAAGCCGTTGACAGGGTCGTAGCTCGGGTCCGGCCGTAGCGTCACTTCGGGTGCGAAGCCCGACGTGAGAATGCCGATGGTGCCGCCGTCCGGTGTCGATTTGGCGATGGTGCGATAGGACACGGCGCCGGCCGCCGTCGTGACATTGTCCACGTAGAACGTGCTGCCGACCTTTTCCGATAATTGCTCCGCGACCATGCGGCCGACCACGTCCGGACTGCCGCCAGGCGCGGTGCCGACCAGGAAGCGGACCCGTCCGACGGGCCATGTTTGAGCAGAAGCCGGTGTAAACGGGAGAACCGCCGCCGCCGCAACCATTTTGACGGCATCGCGCCGTGAGAAGCCACTCATCGTCGTTTTCTCTCCCTGGCAGCACCAAAAGCCGCGTTTACACGCAGTTTAGCGCGAAATGCCGGTCCGGCTTCGGACAAAGAGGAATAATAATCTTTTCGTTTTGAGGCCGGCCGGCGGCGGGAACCTAGCCGAATTTCATGTTCAGCAGCCTTTCGGCATTGCCGTAGAACACCTTGCGCTCGTCATCCGGCGCCAGACCCAATTTTTTGACGACCTCGATGGTCGGCGCAATCGGGCCAAGCGGCGTATCGGTGGCGAACACGACGTGGTCGGCGCCGAAGAACTCCAGGCCGCAGCGCGTCGCGGCCACGCCGCCGCCGAACATAGCGGTGTCGCCATAGAAGTCGTGCAGGTAGTCCATGTGCGGCCGCTTTAGCGAGGGCAGAATGTTGGAGTAGTCCTCGTCCGAAGTGCGCTGCCCCAATACCTTGAGGCCTGGTCCGACGCGGCCGTCGTAATAGGGAATCATGCCGCCGAGATGGTGGGTGATGATCTTGAGCTTCGGGTAGCGGTCCATGAGGCCGGAGAACACCATGCGTACCATCGCGACCGAGGTCTCATAGGGCCAGTGGAAGCACCACCACATCTCGAAGCGTGACTTCTTCTCGGATGGGTAGTCGGGCATCGACGCCGTGCCGACCGGATGCAGCCAGATCGGCAGGTCGAGCTCCGCCATGGTGGCGAAGATCGGCTCGAATTTTGGATCGTCGAGCGGCTCGCCGGCGACGGTGGTGGAGAGCAGGATGCCGCCGGCGCCGAGATCCTTGACGGCGCGGCGCGCCTCGGCGACCGATCCTTCGATGTCGGTCATGCACAGCGCGGCGGCGAAGGTCGGGAAGCGTTCGGGATGCTTCCGGCACAGTTCGGCCATCGCGTCGTTGGCGATGCGCGCAAGGGTAAGGCCGGTTTTAGGGTCGGTGATGTCCTCGATGGCGGGGTTGGGCAGTGAAATCACCTCCCGGTAGTCGCGGAACTGGTCCATCTCCTTGAAGCGGGCGTCGAGGTCGAACAGCTTGGTGATGCCCCGCAGGCGTTTGCCGATATTTCCCAGATTCGGCGCGACGCGGTCCATTTCCTGAAAGTAACGATCCGGGAAGATGTGGCAGTAGATATCGATGATCGGACTCATGATGGTCTCCCGGTCGTCTTGGACGGTTTCAATACGAGATGGCGCTGCAAAGGCAAAGCCTGCCAGCCGTAGCGGTCGGCGATCAGGCCCCACAGGCCCTTTGGCGCCCACAACATCACCACGATGGCGACCGCGCCCATGATGAGGAGATAGACGCTGCCGAGGTCGGCCAGCGTCTGGCGCATCACGAAGAAGATGATGGTGCCGATGATCGGGCCTTCGATACGGCCGATGCCGCCGATCACCGTGATGAAAATGACAAAGGCCGTCCAGTCGTTGACGCTGAAGGCGGTGTCCGGCGAGATGCGCAGCTTCTGCAGGAAGATCAGCGCGCCCACCATGGCGGTCCCGAAGGCCACCAGGACGTAGACGATATACTTGATGCGCATGACGTCGATGCCGTTGCTCTGCGCCGCCAGTTCGTTGTCGCGGATCGCAGTCAGCGCCAGGCCATGACGCGAACGAAGCAGCGCGACGATGGCGGCAAGCACGATGACGGTCAGTGCCAGCGCCAGCCAGTAGATTTCAAATTCGCGTACCTGCCGCGTCGGCGCCATGGCAATGACGGCGGCGGCGGGCAGGCTGATGCCGGAACCGCCGCCGAGCACCGAGATTTGCGAGGCCAGCAGCCGGAAGACTTCGGCCAACACCCAGGTGCCGATAGCGAAATAGGCGCCACGCAAGCGGAACGTGAGTGCCGCCACCGGCACGGCGATGATGGCGGCCACAGGTCCGGCGATGAAGATCGCCAAAATCGGATGCGCGCCGGCAACAATGACCAGCCAGAACAGCAGGTAGCCGCCAAGACCGACAAAGGCAGATCGGAAGAGCGTCGTGTAGGGAAAGAGTGTAGGCTA
>CAITEM010000576.1 GCA_903891395.1 uncultured Hyphomicrobiales bacterium
ACCTCGCGCGCGGTCGGCATGAGGTCATCGGCAAAGGTTACCGACAGCGGCTCGCCGTTCTCGTCGTAGAGAAATTCCTCGAGCAAGGCGCCGCCGATGCCTTGCGCCAGCCCGCCGGCGATCTGGCCTTCGACCAGTTTCGGGTTCACCGCCTTGCCGATGTCATAGGCCATGACGTAGCGCTCGATGGTGACGCCGCCGGTATCGGTATCGATCCGCAGGGCCGCGACGTGCACGCCGTAGGGATAGACCATGTGGGCCGATTCAAACGTATCCTCGGCGCTCAGGCCGTCGGGTAGCGAGCGCGCCACTTCGCCGAGCGGCATCGAAGGCCCGCCGCCGACACGGACGACGTCGCCGTTGACGATGTCGAGTTGATCGGCGCGCGTCTGCATCAGTTGCGCCGCCTGGATCAGTGCCTTGTCGCGCAGTTTGGTCGCGGCGAGGCGGGTCGCTTCGCCGCACATCACAGTGACGCGCGACGCGAAGGCGCCCATGCCTTTGTCGATGCGATCGGTCTGACCGTGGACGACACGAATACCCATGTAATCGACGCCCAGCGCGTCGGCGGCAATTTGGGCAATCACCGTTTCGACGCCTTGGCCGATCGAAGCGACACCTGTAATGACGTCGATGCTGCCGCTTGGCTTGACTTCGACACGCACCGTGTCGAACGGGCCGAGGCCGCTTTTCTCGACGAACATCGCCACACCGGCGCCGACTTTTTCACCGGCGGCGCGGCGTGTGCGCAATTCCTGTTGCAGTTTCGGCCAATCGGCGGCGGCCAATGCCTTGTCGAGCAGCTTCGCGTAGTCGCCGGAGTCGTAGACGATATGCGTACCCAGCGTGTCGAGCCCGAGCGTGTAGGGCATCGCAGCCTTGCCGATCAGATTGCGGCGGCGGATTTCGACGGCGTCCACGCCGATTTTCGCGGCGATGGCGTCCAGTAACCGCTCGCGAACGAAGGTACTCTCGTAACGGCCCGGCGCGCGATAGGTGCCACAGGGCGTCTTGTTGGTCAGACGGATATGGCCGACCGCTCGATAGGCCGGGACTTTATAAGGGCCGGGGAGCATGGCGGCGGCGAGATCGGGCACGGTTGCGGCATGCGTGCGCATGTAGGCGCCGTTGTCGTGGTAAAATTCGTTATCGATGCCGAGGATATGGCCGCCGGCGTCGATGGCGGCGCGAATTTTGTGATGCTGCTGGCGCGAATGGTTGGCAGCGATCAGATGTTCGCGGCGGTCTTCGATCCATTTGATCGGTCTTTTGAACTTCAACGCCGCGGCGCAGACCAGCACGTCCTCGGGATAAATTTCGCCGCGGATACCGAAGCCGCCGCCGACATGGCCCTCGTAAAGCTGCATCGAGTCCCGTTCGCGGCCGAGCATCCTGGCCATCGTGTCGCGATTCCAGTGCGGCACCTTGGCGGCGCCGTGCATTTCCAGAACGTCGCGGGCAACGTCGTAGTGCGCAATGGCGCCGCGCGTTTCCATCGGCACGCCGGTGTGACGGCCAACCGAAAGCGCGAGTGACACGACGGCATGCGCCTTGCGGAACGCGGCGTTGATGTCGCCATAACCTTTGCGTACCACGCTGGGTTCGGTGGTCAGTTCATGCGCGTAGGCGCCCGGTTCGTCGGTCGCGAGCAGCAATGCTTGGCGTTGTTCGACCGAGACTTCGACCAATTCCGCGGCGTCTTCCGCGACGTACTGGTCGTCCGCGAACACCACCGCGACCGGCTCGCCGACATAGCGCACGGTATCGATGGCCAGCACCGGCTGGCGGTAGGGTTCGAGCGCCTTCAGGCCGGTGAGGCGGAACGGGATCGGCGGAATGTGGGCGATATCGGCAGCCGTCCACACCGCGTGCACGCCGGGCAAAGCCAGCGCGGCGCGGGCGTCGATCGACTTGATGGTGCCGTGCGCGACGGGCGAGCGCACCACGCGCATGATCCATTGACCGGGAAACGAAATATCGGCGGCAAAGCGGCCCTGGCCTAACAGCAGCGGACGGTCTTCGAGACGCGGGACGGAGCGGCCGACGAATTTTTGTTTTGAAGGTTCCGAACTCACGGCGCGCACATGTCGACCTCTCCCCGCGCGCGGGGAGAGGTGAAGGAAGGGGCGCCGCTCGTCACTTCCGCATCTCGATGGCCGCGGCGCGCACGGCCTTGATGATGCCCTGATAGCCGGTGCAGCGGCACAGGTTCGACGACAGCACGTCGAGCAGGTCGTCGTCGCTGATGTCGGGATTGCGCTCCAGGACGCCGACCGCCAGCATCAGGAAACCCGGCGTACAGAAGCCGCATTGCAGGCCGTGATGATCCATAAATGCCTGCTGCATCGGATGCAGCGTGTCGCCGCTCGCCAGGCCCTCGACGGTGCGGATTTGTTTGTGCGCCGCTTGCACGGCAAACATCAGGCAGGAGCGTACCGGCTCGCCGTCCACGATCACGGTACAGGCGCCGCAGATGCCGTGTTCGCAACCGATATGGGTGCCGGTCTGGCCGCAATCCTCGCGGATGGCGTCTACCAACGTGCGGCGGGGCTCGACGGCGATGGCGTGGTCGTGGCCGTTAATGGTCAAGGTGATGTTGGTTTTATCGGTCATGGGTTGCTCTTCTCCCCTTCCCACAAGGGGGAAGACAAAGCTGTGCGCAACGCGGCGCGGACGCGCTGCGGCGTTGCCGGAATTTCATCGAGCGCGGCGCCGAACGGCGACAGTGCGTCGTTGATGGCGTTGACGATCGCGGCCGGCGCGCCGATGCAGCCGCCTTCGCCGAGGCCCTTTGCCTTGGTGATCGACTGCGTGCTCATGGTCTCGATGTGGTGCAGTTCGATGGGCGGCATTTCGCGCGCGGTCGGCGGCATGTAGTCGGCCAGCGTCGCCGTGGTCGGCACGCCGTGTTCGTCGTAGATGATTTCTTCCAGCAGCGCGTTGCCGATGCCCTGCGCGATGCCGCCGATCACCTGGCCATCGGCGATCATCGGATTGATGATCTTGCCGGCGTCTTCCGCCACCAGGAATTTCTCGATTTTGGTCTGGCCGGTCTCGATATCGACCTCGACGATGGCGACATGGCAAGCGTTGGAAAAGGTACCGGGCGGATCGTAGGTGCCGCTTTCGGTCATGCCGGGCTCGATCTCGCCCTTGAACTTGTGCGTCTGGGTGTAGGCCTCGCGCGCCATTTTGCCGATGGTAATGGACCGGTCGGTGCCGGCAACGGTCGCCGCGCCGTCCGCCAGCACAATGTCGTCGGGCGAGGCTTCGAGCAGATGGCTGGCGATCTTGATCAGCTTGGCTCGGACTTTCTGCGCCGCGATCAGCGTGGCGCCGCCTGAAATCACCAGTGAACGGCTGGCGAAAGTGCCCCAGCCATAAGGCGACGTGTCGGTGTCGCCGTGGATGATCTTGATGATGTCCGGCGTGACGCCGATCTCGTCGGCGATGATCTGCGCCAGCGTGGTGCGCAGGCCCTGGCCGTGCGGCGACGAGCCGATGCGGGCTTCGACGAAGCCGGATGGATCGACGGTGAGAATGACGGTCTCCCAGCCGGGTGTGATCTCCATGCCGCGCGCCGCAAACGCGGGACTGCCGTAGCCGGTGCGCTCAGAGAACGTGGCGATGCCCAAGCCGAGATAGCGGCCCTGGGCGCGCGCCGCCGTCTGCCGGGCGCGGAAGGCGGGCACGTCGATGGCTTTCACGGCCATCTCCAGCGTCTGCTGGTAGGTGGCCTCGTCGTACACCAGCCCCATCGCCGAGGTGTAAGGAAACGTGTCGATCAGATTGCGGCGGCGGATGTCGATGGCGTCGATGCCGAAGGCGTTCGCCGCCTTGTCCATCAAGCGTTCGAGCGTGAAGGTGATGATGGGCCGCGACACGCCGCGATAGGCCGCCATGGTGCAGGTGTTGGTCAGGACGCCGCGCGCCCGGCACTGATATTGCTGCACATCGTAAGGGCCGGGCATTTCCGCCATCGCCATCAAGGGCTCGACGCCCGAGGTGGTGGGGAAACAGGAATAGGCGCCAACATTGGAGATCACGTCGGCGTGCAAGGCCAAGAGCTTGGCGTCCTTGTCGAACGCGGCTTCCAATTTGATGTATTGATCGCGCGAGTGGAATGAGGCGATCAGGTTCTCGCGCCGGTCTTCGGTCCAGGCCACCGACGATTTCAATTTGCGCGCCAGCCAGACCAGCACGACGTATTCGGCGCAGAGCGACATCTTTTGGCCGAAACCGCCGCCGACGTCCGGCGCGATCACGCGCAAGTCGGATTCGCGCATGCCCAGCACGTCGGCGATCGCGGTACGCATCAGATGCGGCATCTGCGTGGTGCAGGTCAGCGTGACGCGGCCGCTGACGGCGTCGAAAACGGCGTGGCCGGCGCGCGCTTCCATCGGTGTGGCGTTCTGCCGGTTAGAGCGGGCGTCGAGCGTGATGATTTTCGCCGCACTGGCCCAGACCTCGTCGAAGCCGGGTGTCTTGTGCTTGCCTTCGAGGATGACATTGCCGGGCGCGATGGCATGGATTTGCGGCGCGCCGTCGGCAAGGGCGTCGCGCGAGTCGATCACCGGCGCGGTCTGCTCGATATCGAGCTCAACGAGATCGGCGATGTCTTCGGCTTCTTCCTCGCTTGCCGCGACCACCGCCGCGACAGCCTCGCCGACATAACGCACAACGTTCTCGGCCAGGATCGGCTGCGCCACCGCCCTGTAGGCGAACTTGTGCAGCATCGGCGTGATCTTCTTGACGCCGGTCAAATCGGCGGCGGTAATGACCAATGCGCCGTCGGGCTTGTTGATGCCGATAATTCTTCCGGCGGCGTTCGGGCTGCGCACGAAGCGCACCCAATGCGCGGCCGGCAGGTCGGCGGTGAATTTGCCTTGACCCTGCACCAGCGCCGGGTCCTCGACGCGGCGCATGGCGCGACCGACCCATTTCAACCCGGTGCCTTTGGTATGCGCGGTCATTGTTGGGAATTTTCCAGCGCGCGGCGGACCACGGCACGCACCAGATCGCGGCGGTATTCGCCCGTGGTCTGGTGATCCTCCAGCGGTTCGATGACGGAGGCCGCGGCCTCCGCAGCGGCGCGGAAGGCTTCGTCGCCGGGCGCTTGGCCGTTGAGCGCGGCTTCCGCTTCCGCAATCCGGCGCGGCGAAGGCTCGGCGCCGCCGACGCCGACATGCGCGCCCGCGATCTTGCCGTTCTTGATCGTGTAGGTGACCAGCGACGCACTCATGGCAAAGTCACCGGCGCGGCGGCTGAATTCGTTGAAGCCGAATTTGGCCTCGGCCGCGAGCAACGGCAGATGGACTTCCGCCAGCAATTCGTCTTCGGCCAGCGCGGTCGACATGATGCCTTCGAAATAATCGACGGCCTTGATGGCGCGTTCGCCGCGCGTGCTCTTGGCGACCATGGTGGCGTCAAGCGTCGCGGCGGTAAGGCACCATTCCGAAGCGGGATCGGCATGTGCCAGGCTGCCGCAGAAGGTGCCGCGCATGCGGATCGGATAATGCGCGATGTGTCGCGCCACAAATGTCAGGAGCGCGCCGAGCGGATTATCGACGACGGATGTGTGAAACGCGCCGTGGCGCACCCGCGCGCCGATGCGAAGAATCTTGCCGTCATTGCCGATCTTGTCGAGGTTCTCGACCTCGTTGATATCCACGAGATGCGCGGGCTTGGCCAGCCGAAAGGCCATGATCGGCACCAGGCTCTGCCCGCCGGCCAGCACACGGCCGTCTTCCGGCGCGACCTGCGCCAGAATTTTCAGCGCCTCGTCCAGCGTCTTCGGCACGTGGCGGATGAACGGCGCGGGTTTCATGGGCTGCGTTTCTTCGGCCGGAAGTCGCTAATTATATGTACGCAAACGATAAACTCCGCCCCCGTTTTGTCAAAGGCATTATCCCTGGGCGCGAAGGGAGGCGGCCGCGGCACCCCGCACCGGCTTGTGCATACCGGGTTGGCTTGCCGGACAAAATCCACTCTAATCGGGTCCGAGGAAGCGCATCCAAAAATACGACCAAGAACAATCTCAAGAACAAGAGCGAGTGCAACAATGTCGACGATCGTATCGCGGCTGCTGAAAGCCGCCGTCCTGCTGCTGGCTTTTTCGGCCCCGGTTTTTGCTCAGGACTACCCGAACCGGCCGGTCCGGCTCATTATTCCTTTCCCGCCCGGCGGCAGTAACGACGTGGTCGGGCGCATGGTGGCCAAGCAACTCAGCGAGAAACTGGGCCAGCAGGTATTCGTCGACAACCGCGGCGGCGCCGGTGGTACGATCGGCACCGAAGCCGTGGCTAAGGCGGACCCTGACGGTTATACGCTGGCCATCGTATCGATTGCGCATGCGGTCAACCCGGCGCTTTACACGCTGCATTACGATCCGATCAAATCCTTCACGCCGATTTCCATTCTCGCCACCGGACCGAACGTGCTGGTGGTCAATCCGACCTCGCCGATCAAGTCGGTGAAGGATCTGCTGCGCATGGCCAAGGAGAAGCCGGGCGAACTCGACTACGCCTCCGCCGGCGTCGGCAGCTTCCAGCATCTCGGCGCCGAACTGTTCAAGCTCGAGGCCAAGGTCAACCTCACGCACGTGCCCTATAAAGGCGGCGGCCCGGCGATGCAGGACGTGATCGCGGGCCATGTGAAGATCATGTTCTCGTCGCTGGTGCAGACCACACCGTTCATCAAGAGCGGCGCGCTGATTGCCTTGGGCACGGGCGGCGCCAAGCGCAATCCGGTGCTGCCGGATGTGCCGACCATCGCCGAAGCCGGCGTGCCGGGTTACGTCGGCGATAACTGGTGGGGCATCGTCGCGCCCGCCGGCTTGCCCCAGCCGATCGCCGACAAAGTCTACAAGGCCGTGCAGGAGGCGCTGAAGGCACCCGAACTGCAGGCGCAGTTCGATCGCGAAGGCGCCGCGACGGTGGAAATGACGTCCGCTGAATTCGGTAAATACATCGAGGCTGAGATCGTGAAATGGGGCCGCGTCGTCAAGGAAGGCCACATCACCGCGCAATAAAAAAATCCGGGGAGGAGACGATGGGTATAGAGGTGCTGGCGGTTGCGTTTGCCGTGTATGCGGCCACCTGGGTTGTGATCCTTGTAGGGTCACAATTCTTTGGTTCAAGGTAGGTTGACGATTCGACCGGCTTCGATTGCAAGATCGCCGCCTTACCTTGAGCGCAGACATTGTCTATGGCGAAAAGCGACACCGAAGTCGCCAT